>PXDL01000496.1 GCA_003566395.1 Balneolia bacterium
AGCAGGACAGGCCGGTTGATATTATCCGCAACCTCTACAATATCGGTTTGATTTATCTTAACACCGGTGAATACGATGAGGCTATCAGCACGTTTGAAAAGGGCCTTTTAAAAAGCGAGGAGATGGATGCGCTGTTAGGAATTTTGCATCATACATACGGCCTCGGCCAGGCTAATAACCTGAAAGGTGATTTAGACACAGCCCGAACGTATCTTAAAATAGCCGAGGAAATTGCCGAACAAACCGAAACCAAGTATATACTCAGCAACGCCCTGGATCAACGCTATCAGCTTGAGAAAAACGCCGGGAATTACGAGACGGCTCTCGTGTATCTGGAACGCTTCAAGGTACTTGACGATGAGTATAAAGAACTGGCCCGCAACCGTGCCCTCGACGAGCTGATCATTCAGCATCGCGTGGAAACAACCCGCTCAGAGAACGAGTTTTTATCTGAACGTCTGGAGCTTGAAGAGGCTGCTAACCGCAATATGATGATCTTCATCGCGGTACTTTTATTTTTAGTGATTTTGACGGTCGGGTTCGCCTATTACTTTTTCAACACACGTGAAAAGCTTCAGGTGGCGTATAAAGCGCTTGAGCATCAGAAGAAACGCATCACCTTTAAAAACAAAAAGCTGGAGCGTATCGGCCGGGAGCGGAATGCTTTATTGCGCGTCATTATTCATGACCTCAGAAATCCACTTTCCACGATAGACGGAGCTTCCCAAATTCTGAAAGCCAGCGATAACGGACTGGGCCGGCTGAGCCAGGACGATGAAGAAGAACTGGTGGATATTATTTCAAACTCCACCAAGCGCCTCAACCTGCTAATAAACAGTCTGCTAAATATTTTCAGTAAGGAAAATATGGATGTAGGCTCCGAGCTTGAAACGGTGGACGTGTCCGGGCTTTTTAATCAGGTTATTGATGAATACCGGCCGCTTGCCCGCCAAAAATTCATCCGAATAAATCACGACCTGAAATCATTCAAGTCCGAAACCCATACCGAATCGGTGAACGGGGTGATTTCCAACCTTCTCTCAAACGCCATCAAATATTCGCCCGAGTATTCTCAAGTATATATTGAGTTGAACGAATACAGCAATTACTGGGAGTTTAGGATTCGGGATGAGGGACCGGGTTTCACCGAGCAAGATCAAAAAGAGATGTTCAAGATGTTTTCACGCCTGTCGGCTTCACCTACGGGGGATGAAACATCTACCGGCGTCGGGCTGTATTCGGTCAGGATGTCGGTTGAGCGGCTTGGCGGCACGGTAGAGCTGAACCCTGAATACCACAACGGAGCCGAATTTATTTGCCGTTTCCCGCACGAAATAACCGAAGACCTCGCCTACAACAAAGAGTTGCAAACTGCATCCTGAGAGGGTAATATCCGGCGGGTATAGTTTCTTTTTTTTAAAGAGTTTTTCATTTTGATACCGTAGCATGTGTCATCACCATGCCCGGACGAAAAAGTAATGAAAAACTGTTGATATGATGCTAAAATACCTGCTCTCTTTGCTGCTTGTTGCAGCCTGTCTCACCGAACTTAACGCGCAGCAGCAAACGGCTGCCGAGCGCTACGCAGACCATCCTGAAGTTCCGCTTTCTTATTTTATGCCCGATGATGTGGCATACGATGCATCGGTACCCGAACCTCACGAAATTCTCGGTTTCAATATCGGGGAATGGCATCTGCGCCATGATCTGCTTGTTCGTTATATGGAAGCCGTTGCGGAAGCCTCCGACCGGGTGACGCTCCACGAGTACGGCCGAACCCACGAGCGCCGTCCGCTGTTACTGCTTACCATTACCCACCCGGAGAATCAGCAAAGTATAGAAGAAATCCGCCGGCGACATGTTTCGCTCACGGATCCTGAACAATCCGGAGATCTTGATATCGGTGAGATGCCCGCTGTTGTATGGCTGGGCTACAGCGTGCATGGCAACGAGCACAGCGGTGCCAATGCGGCCCTCCTTTCCGCCTATTATTACGCTGCTGCGCAGGGCCCCGAAATTGAGAGCCGGCTTCGCGAAACCGTAATCCTGCTTGATCCCGGCTTTAACCCCGACGGGCAGGACCGCTTTGTGAGTTGGGTGAACTCTCACCGGAATCTGACCAGACTTACCACCGACCCGCGCAATCGTGAGTACAACGAGCCGTGGCCGCGCTCACGCACCAATCACTACTGGTTCGATCTCAACCGGGACTGGATGCCGCTTCAACATCCCGAAAGCCGAGGACGTCTTGAGATGTTTCACCACTGGAAGCCCAACGTGCTCACTGATCATCACGAAATGGGAACCAACGCCACCTACTTTTTCCAGCCGGGGATACCCTCCAGAAACAATCCGCTTACCCTTGAGCGAAACTACGAGCTAACAGCAAAACTGGCAGAGTACCATGCCGACCACCTCGATCAATTCGGTCAGTTGTACTACACCAAAGAGTCGTTCGATGATTTCTATGTTGGAAAAGGCTCCACCTATCCCGACCTGAACGGCACAATCGGGATTCTTTTCGAGCAGGCCAGTTCCCGGGGGCACATTCAGGAAAGTCAGCACGGGCTGGTACCTTTCCCGGAAACCATTCGCAATCAGTTCCAGACTTCGCTATCAACCGTTACGGGCACGCACGAGCTGCGAACCGAGTTACTGGATTTTCTGCGCACACATTACACCCGCGCCATAGAAGATGCCCGACAGGATAACGTTCGCGGCTACGTGTTCGGCGCACCTCACGATCCGGCCCGGATGTATCATCTGCTGGATATTCTCGGCCGCCATCAGATACAGGTGTACAAGCTCGGTCAGAACGTATCGGCAAGCGACCGCAGCTTTGAATCCGGCCGGGACTTTATCATCCCCGCCGAACAGCCTCAGTACCGCATGGCCCGCAGCCTGTTCGAAACCCGTACCGAGTTCACCGACAGCCTTTTCTATGATGTGTCAACCTGGTCGCTGCCTCATGCTTTCGGTCTGGAACACGCGGAACTGAGTGGCCGGGCGTTTTCATCCGGTCTTCTTGGTGAAGCCGTCGATTTCGATGAACTAAGCTTTCCCGAAGGTTCGCTTCATGGGGAAAAATCCGGCTACGCCTATGTATTTGAATGGGACGGCTATTACGCTCCCCGCGCCCTTCACGATTTGCAGTACCGCGATGTGCGTACAAAAGTAGCGGGCCGAAGCTTCACGTTGCAGACTACGGAGGGGGAGCGGGAGTTTCGTATGGGTTCCATCCTGATTCCGGTGGGTATTCAGGACCGCTGCTCGCCCGAAGAGCTTTATGCGATGGTTCGTGAAGCGGCCCGGAATAATGCGGTTGATATTTATGCGGTGGATACGGGCCTTGCGCGGGGCGGAGTTGATCTCGGTTCGCCGAGCTTCAGCGCACTTGAGCGTCCGGAAGTGCTGCTTATTGTGGGCGACGGTGTGAACGTAAGCGAGGCAGGGGAAACCTGGTTCCAGCTCGATCAGCGCTACAGCGTACCGGTTAGTATGATTGAGACCACTCGTTTGGGTTCGGCCGACCTGAGCCGCTACAACACCATCGTAATGCCGAACGGAAATTACAACAGCATCGATAGCAGCGTAAGAGAGCGGATCTCCCAATGGGTATCGGGCGGCGGATTGATTATCGCGTACAAAAACGCGGCGCTGTGGCTGGCCAATAACGATATGGGCAAAGCGGTGATGAAAAGCCGCATCACAGAAAGCGTATCGGAGCCGCTGCCCTATGCAGATGCAGGAGAAAACCGCGGCGCGCAGGTTATCGGCGGAAGTATTTTCCAGACGAATGTTGATCTTACTCATCCGCTGCTGTACGGCTACCGTAATGAAGAACTCAGCGTATTCCGCAACAGCACCGTGTTTTTTGAGCCTCCGGCCAACCGTTATGCGGCTCCCATCCGCTATACCGACAGCCCGCTGATAAGCGGCTATATTTCGGACGAGAATCTTGAAATGATGCCCGGCTCGCCATCTGTGATGGTTACCGGCTCGGGTTCCGGCCGGATTATTCTTTTTGCGGATAATCCTAATTTCCGTGCGTTTTGGTTCGGCACCAACAAGCTGTTTGCCAACAGCATATTCTTTGGGCGCACCGTTAACTGGGCCACCATAGAGCGATAAACGCGTTTGTTGAAAATCAAAAAAAACCTGACGGTTGTAAAGGCTTGTCAGGTTTTTTTTGGATGGTGATGGTAAGCTTATTTCCTAAAAAAGACAGTTTTACAAGAGAGCTTTGGTTTATTTTAACCCGGATTATTCACCAAGAATTTTTATCGTTGGCAAGGCGAAGGTGAAAAAGTTAGCGGAAGGGTACTGGTGTACCCTGAGCACACTTTTTCGCCTTCAACGCAGCCAGCGGGAAAAAGTCGCCGTCTATTGCCACACCCAAATTTCGGGGAATGTGTATTTTCACAATATTCATATAAATCAGAAGCTTAGATCGTATATTTTATCACTTCGTGAATAATTCGGGTTAACCTGAGTTCGATTCTAAATCCGGTGGATTAAGCTCCTTCTGCTCTCTCACTCGCTCGCAATTTCGGTAACCTGAATAGAATAGACAAAACAGCCACGGAAACCGAAAAATAATTCCTCATCTTGTTGAAATAACAGAGGTTAAGAGTCCCACTTGCGAAGGGGGATTTAGGGGGATGGCCGAATTGCGGAAGCCATAAATGCAGGAGCAAACGCCCGCAATCCCGGAGGTTAGCGCCATTTGACCACGTGTTTTTAAAAGGCTTGCCATATGGGATTTTATCAGGGTAAAGTAGAGGACGGTATTTGCGCTGAATTAAAAATCGAACTCAGGTTGATACTCAAATGAACCGAAGTAGTATTTTTGGCAATTTTCTCTCAATTTAAAACCAGGTATTTTTCACACAAATCAATGTCATTCAATATCTTGTGAATATATGTGCAAGTCCTTTTTATTCTTCAATAGTTTTTTTGCTGATGCTTTAGTAAACTAAATCTTTAATCCGATCGAATGCCGGGGTTCAGGACCGGGGGTACAGGAATGAAAAGCCTGAATGTTGCGCTCTGCATGAAGATCCATTCCTCATTTATTTAATAGGTGTTTGTGTTATGAAAAAAGCAGTTCTCTCTGTAATTGCCGTACTTCTGCTGGTTTTCGGTATATGGGCGTATAATCTTCTTTGGGGAAAACCTTTCAACATTGATCATTTTTTTGAGCGCTATCTTATCGGGGCGGTCATGGATGAGCCGGAAATCCTGACCGTGGTAGGAGTTGTGGAGAATTCTATGCTGGATTTCCACAGTCACAAGCTGACCGATGCTTCGCCTCAGCACAATTATAAGATGCTGGAACGTGACCTGAAATATCTGGAGCTGATGAGAAGGTACGACCGGGACCTGCTCACCCATCAGCAGGATATTACCTATGATATGACGGACTGGCTATTGAGGACCAATATTGAAGGCGGCCGGTGGATGTTCCATGATTATCCGGTGAATCAGACCTTCGGCGTGCAGAGCAGTCTTCCGTCGTTTATGACTACGCACCACCGGATAGAAGACGAGGGAAGCGCGGAAAATTATATCAAGCGGCTTCGGGCGTTCGAGACAAAAATGAATCAGGTGGCCGAATCGGTCGAATACAGGGCTGAACGCGGTGTGATTCCCCCTGTGCTGGTTATTGATCATGTGGTTCGTGAGATGCAGGATTTTATCGCCGTACCGGCAGGTGAGCACCCGCTGTATCAAAACATGGAGGAAAAGCTGGCCGAGCTTGACGAGCTGTCATCATCACTAAAGCAGGAGCTGCTCGATGAAACGAAGGCGGCGGTTGAAAACGAGGTTTTCCGCGGATATCAGCGCCTGATTGATTTGTTTGTTGATCTCCGGGACCGGGCCGGAACCGAGGCCGGCGTTTGGGCGCTGCCCGACGGGGATGCTTACTACCGGTATATGACGCGCATGCACACCACGCTTCCGCTTACACCGGGACAGATCCATGAGACCGGGCTTGAGGAAGTGGAGCGCATCACCCTTGAAATGAACAGCCTGTTTGAGGAAATCGGGATCGAAAACGGCACCATAGCCGAACGTTTTGCCCGTCTGGATGAAAATCCGGAGATGTTCTATCCCGATACGGCCGGAGTGCATCAGCAGATTATCGCCGACTACACCGCGCAAATTGAGTATCTCTACGAGAGAACGGCACCGCTGTTTAAACGGACACCCTCGGCCGATGTTGAAGTTCGGAGGGTGCCTGAATATTCGGAGGCCACCGCACCCTTCGCCTATTACAGCATTCCATCGCTTGACGGCAGCCGCCCCGGCATATTTTTCATCAATCTTCGTGATATTAAGGAAATTACCAAATACGGGATGATGACGCTCTCCGCTCATGAAGCCGTGCCCGGACACCATTTTCAGCTGGCCCTCGCCCAGGAAATGGAGGGCGTGCCGACCATCCGCAAACTCTATCCGTTTACGGCCTATGTGGAAGGCTGGGCGCTCTATACCGAATGGCTGCTGGACGAAATCGGGGTGTATGAAGATGATCCCTACGGCAATCTGGGCAGGTTGCAGGCCGAGATGTTCCGGGCTGTTCGGTTGGTAGTCGATACCGGCATTCATTACAAGCGCTGGACACGCGAAGAGGCCATTGAGTATATGTATAAAAACACCGGAATGCCTCGGGGAGACATCGTTTCAGAAATTGAGCGCTACATCGTGGCACCGGGTCAGGCGCTGGCGTATAAAATCGGGATGATGCACATTCAGGAGCTCCGTAAACAGGCCGAAGAAGCGCTCGGGAGCGACTTTGATATCCGGGAGTTTCACGACGTAGTACTAATGAACGGCGGCCTCCCACTCGAAATTCTGACCGGGGTAGTGGAGACCTATATTGACGAAACGCTGGAAGGAGGACGCTTCGCTTCCAATTGAATTATGAGGGGTCAATACAGAATCCGCGGAGGTTCAACCCACATTCACCGGATGATCACTATTTCAAACCTTTCCCAAAACACAACCAGCGGGGAAAATTCGCCGTCTTATGGTACACCCAAATTTGGGAGAACTTGTATTATTTTAGGTTCATATTAATCAATTGCTTGAATTGTATTTTTCATAATTTCGTGAATAATCCGGGTTAACAGAAGCGGATGAAAAACACCGGTCTTAGCGAAACCAAACATGGAGACTACATTCCGGGCCCAGCTTCCGATCTTATCAACAACAGCTTACACGTAGATGATACCTTTATCGCCGGAAGGATGGGGTACGATTCAGTGGCTCATGTCAAAAAGAGACCGTAGTCGGCTGAACGAAACGGGGCGTCACGATTTGCGTACAGGATGTTGATCTAAAACATACCACCATCCTTAATACCAAAACCATTACAATGAAAGAGCTCCGAACTGAAATCAACATACAGGCTTCACCTGAAGGCGTTTGGGCCGTGCTTACAGATTTCGATTCTTATCCTGACT
Source organism: Balneolia bacterium (assembly GCA_003566395.1). Classification (GTDB taxonomy): domain Bacteria; phylum Bacteroidota; class Rhodothermia; order Balneolales; family Cyclonatronaceae; genus Cyclonatronum. Next base: position 7,470 of record PXDL01000496.1, read on the forward strand.
GGAACCCGTTTATACGATCCATTGAGGGGAAGCCGGAAAAAGGAAAGCGGTTTAAAGTAACCATACAGCAGCCGGATTCAAGACCTATGACCTTTAATCCGGTATGTCTTGAGATGGACGAAAGCCGGGAATTTCGCTGGCTTGGCCATCTGTTGTTTCGGGGACTTTTCGACGGGGAGCACATTTTTGAGCTGCAGCCCGGCCCGGACGGGACCACCCGTTTTATCCACAGAGAGCGTTTCTCAGGCCTGCTCGTCCCCCTGCTTTGGAAACAACTTGATACCAAAGCCCGGCAAGGTTTTGAGATGATGAATCTTGAGCTAAAAAAAAGAGCGGAGGATAAAACCGGAAAAGAAAAGGCTGATTCCTTCCGATAGCTTTATATATAAAAGAAAATCCGGCCTTGTGAAAAAATGGAGCAGGTCGCTCCGTTCCCAATTTTGAACGGTGAATTTTGGATGTTGACTAATTCCCACAAAGAAAATTAGTCAGATAACCTGAGTTCGATTCTAAATCCGGGGGATTGATCTCCTTCTGCCCTTTCACTCGCTCGCAATTTCGGTAACCTGAATAGAATAGACAAAACAGCCACGGAAACCGAAAAATAATTCCTCATCTTGTTGAAATAACAGAGGTTAAAAAGTCCCCCTTGCGAAGGGGGATTTAGGGGGATGGCCGAATGCCTGAAGCCAAAACGCAGGAGCAAACGCCGGCAATCCCGGAGTCTTG
>PXDL01000390.1 GCA_003566395.1 Balneolia bacterium
GGCAGGCGCATCTGCAGGCGATCGCTGTGCTTGTCGTTGAGCATCTCTACGGTGAAAATATCGAGGTGACCGTTGCGACCCACATCCGAAAAATCGACCGTCATGGAGTAAAAACTGGAATTTCGCATGGCGAGCGTATCAATAGCGCGAAAGGTGCCGTCGCCCTGGTTCATCCACACGCGGTCGGGCGTCCAGTAATCATTCGAGACGTAGAGATCGGGCAGGCCGTTGCCGTTGAGGTCGTGAAATTTTGCGGCCAGTCCCCAGTCGGGGTAGAATCCGAGGGGTGAGCCATCAGAAGCGAGAAACATGTTTTCGGGATCCTCTACTTTAGAAAATGTGCCATCCCCGTTATTGAGGTAGAATTCATCCTCCCGTCCGATTTCATGGCGTTCGGGCGTAAATCCTACACCGCGGTCAAGGATCGTAAAATAATCGTCATACGGCTGAACAATCTCTCCGTTTTCAACGGTATTCTCCCATGTCAGCTCCCGCACATCAAAAACATCCACAACATTAATCTCGCGATAATTTACCACATAGAGATCCAGGTAGCCGTTGCCGTTCACATCAGCCATCGCCATCGTCATGCTGCCGCGAGCCGGACCCAGCCCGCTGTTTTCCTGGTATTCAAACCGACCCTCACCGTCATTCAGGTAGAGTGCATTTTCACTGTCGATGGTTGTGATCAGCAGATCGAGATGCCCGTTTCCGTTTACATCGGCAAACACAGCTCCGGCAGAAAGATGATTTTCATGGGCAACTCCGGCCTGTTCTGTGATATCCTCAAAGCGAAATCCGCCAAGGTTTTTGTAGAGTTTGTTGGGGCCGTCAATCCGGGCAAAATAGAGATCCGGCAGCCCGTTCCCTGTGATATCGCCGGCGGCAACGCCTGAACCGTTCATCAGAACGCGGTTTTCGTTCATCCGCTCATCTGACAGAAAATTATTGATGGTGATACCGGTACGTGATGAGGGAATCATTTCAAAGCCCACCGGCCCGCTATCAGAAACCGGCAATTCAGCCCAGCGATATCCATTCTCCTGGTGCCATTCTGCTTCAAAGGAATCTTCACTGCATCCAAATAAAAAAAGCAGCATCAGCACCGCGATGCCGGGAAAGAGTTGTGATTTACTTTTCATTAAGTCAATACATTATCCCGATTTCGCCCCGTGCCGGGTGTAGTTCCCGGATTGGTATTCAAGGCTTAGGTCACGCCCTGATCTTTCATTCCAGTTCAATTGAGACTAATGATCTGGAATGAAAAGATTTAAAGTTGAGGCAAAATCGTATCGTTTATTTCGAATAAAATTAGGTCTATTCTTAAGATGCGTGCGAAATATTCTCCACCCGCTCTTCGTATTTTTTCACATAGGCTGTAGGTGAAAGCCCCGTTACTTTTTTAAACTGGCGATTAAAATTCGAAACGTTGTTAAAACCGCACTCATAGCAGATTTGAGAGACATTTAATTCACTGTCACGCAGCATTTTACACGCTTTTGAGACCCTAACTTCGATCAAAAACTGGATAAATGTTTTCCGGGTGTGCTGTTTAAAAAAGTGACAAAACGCAGCCTGACTATAATTCGCAATATTGGCTGCATCTTCCAGCTTTATATTGTCTTTATAATTCATGAAAATGTAATTAATCACCTCATTGATCTTGTGATTTTCATTGTCACTCAGAGGTTCCGGACTGTTAATACTCGCCAGGTAAGCATATTCATCTGAGGTAGCAAGCTCATTCAGGATGGATAAAATTTCCAGAAATTGTTCAAATCCTTCAATATCCACGAGTGAACGAATCCGTTCTTCTACTTTTTGAACCGTCCGAGCCGAAAACTTAAGTCCTCTGCCCGACCGTTCTATCAAATTCTGGATATCAGCCATCTCTTCGATTGTAAAAAAACCGTTTCCAAGTGACTCTTCCTGGAAAAATACAGAGACCGAATGCGACATAAGTTTACTATCCTCCTCAAAATATTCCGGAGAATTTTTAAACACATGCGACTGGTTGGATCCGATCAGGAACAGGTCTCCCGGTTCAAAATGTGTAAACATATTGCCCACAAAAAGATCCCCGGTCCCTTCTATAACATATTTTAACTGTAGCTCCGGGTGATAGTGAAGTTTATCATAAAAGTGAGGCAAATAATCGTGTTCGAGCAAGAATCCTTTTTTGCCGGTTTTTGGCAGACGAAAATAAATTGATTTATCCCGCATAGTGATCACCTTTATTTTGTTAACATACACGTATTTTGATCACCAATGTGCAAAATTCCGCATTAAGTGTGTAAGATTGTATCAAAAAAAAGAAATTTTTCAGAGCATAGAATAAAATAGTACCAGTACTGACCGGTATTTTAAAATGCAGAATAGCAGGTTGTAACGATTTACTGAATCACGTAATCAATCTATGGAAAACCCCTTCCTAAACGGTTTTTAAAATTGTAAAAGGATTAAAAACGAATAAAATTCACGAACATATACACTGTATAAATCAAAATTGTAGAAGACTTTCAGGAGAGTATTGCATTACATTTTTTTGAAGTTGCAAAAGAATTATGATCGACCGATTATATTATTAGAATGAACAACGCTATGATATGGCTATGTTTATGAGACGTTATTGTTTATAAAAAGCACCGGTTGTACATCCAATCATAGTTCTTGAGCTGCACATTTCAATCAAAATTCAGATAAAAGCTATATGAAAATTCACTGGAAAGGAGTCTACCCCGCAATTACTACCAAGTTCAATGAAGATGGTTCTCTTGATTTTAAAACATTTGAAAAAAATATTCACACCCAGCTCGAAGCGGGAATTCACGGAATAATCCTTGGAGGAACTCTAGGTGAAGCGAGTACACTTAAAAACGGGGAGAAGCTTCAGCTTCTTGAAAAAACACTCGAATTGGTTGATGGAAACATACCGGTAATCATAAATATTGCAGAACCAACAACTGATGCTGCGATTGAAGCCGCCCGGGATGCTCAAAAGAACGGTGCTGCCGGGTTGATGCTGCTCCCGCCTATGCGTTATAAAGCGGATGATCGCGAAACGGTGGAGTTTTTTAAGGCTGTTGCGGATTCTACAGAACTGCCAATTATGATTTATAATAACCCTGTGGACTACGGTATTGAAGTTACTCTCGAAATGTTCGAACAGCTTACCGAACATGATAACATTCAAGCCGTGAAAGAGTCTACCAGGGATGTTACTAACGTCACGCGAATGATTAACCGGTTTGGAGATCGTTTCAGTATTTTGTGTGGAGTGGATACGCTTGCCATGGAGACTCTGCTGCTCGGTGCATCCGGCTGGGTGGCTGGTCTTGTTTGCGCTTTTCCAAGGGAAACGGTGTCCATCTATGAGCTGTGTAAAGTGGGCAAGGTGGATGAAGCTGCAGAAATTTATCGATGGTTTATGCCCCTTCTTGAACTCGATATTACCCCAAAACTTGTACAAAACATCAAACTTGCTGAAGTTGCAACCGGAATTGGCACCGAACATGTACGCAGACCTCGCCTTAAACTTGCAGGGCGCGAGCGTGAACATGTATTAGGTGTAATAGACAGCGCCATGAAAACGCGGCCGAAAATCACGCAATATCTTGTTAATCAAAAACAATCAGTTTAATGATAGAAGGCAAAAACTTTATTGGAGCTACTTATTCAAAAAAAGGTGATTCATTTCTCCAGGCCTCCAATCCGAAGACGAATAAACTGCTTCCTGAAAAATTCTACATCACTACTTCACAGGAAATTGAACAGGCATTTAAAAAAGCCGGGAGTGCATTTGATCAGTACAAAAACCTCTCCGGCGCAAAAAAGGCTGACTTTCTTGAAGCCATAGCCGAAGAGATTTTAAATCTCGGTGATGAGCTCATTCAACGGGCTGTTGCAGAATCAGGTTTACCAGAAGGACGTTTTCAGGGTGAGCGCGGCAGAACCGTGAACCAGATCAAAATGTTTGCAGGATTGCTGCGCGACGGTTCATGGGTGGATGCCCGTATCGATCGGGCACAACCCGACCGCGAACCCCTCCCGAAAGCAGATATCCGGAATATGCTCTTTCCGTTGGGTCCTGTAGTCGTTTTTGGGGCGAGCAACTTTCCGCTCGCATTCTCAACCGCCGGCGGCGATACCGCTTCTGCGCTTGCAGCTGGATGCCCCGTAATTGTAAAGTCGCATGAATCACATCCCGGAACGAATGAGCTCGTCAGCCGTGCAATTCTGAAAGCAGCTGAACGTACCGGAATGCCCGATGGAGTATTCAGCTCACTAAACGGCAAAGCAGATGTTGGTGAAAAGCTTGTTAAACATCCTTCTGCGAAAGCGGTCGGCTTTACAGGATCATTCGCTGCAGGAACCGCAATTTTCAAAAATGCAGCGGCCCGTGATGAACCGATCCCCGTTTATGCAGAAATGGGAAGCGTCAATCCCGTATTTCTGCTTGATGAGAAACTTTCATCTGGCGCAGAATCTATCGCAGAAACATATGCAGGTTCTGTAACGCTGGGTAAAGGTCAGTTTTGTACCAACCCCGGACTTCTGATCGGTATCGAAAGCGACAATCTGAATACGTTTGCAAAAAATCTTGGCGAAAAACTCGCCGAATACACTCCGGACTGTATGCTGAATGAAGGAGTTGCCAAAAATTACAGGGCACAACGTAAAGAGATCCTGAGTCAGGACGGCGTTGAAGTTATTACAAGTCCGGCCGATGAACCCGGTCTCACCGGAGCGGCATCCCTTGCTGCCGTTAAAGCCTCCGTATTTCTGGAGAATGATGAACTGCAGGAAGAAGTATTCGGACCGTTTACTATTGTTGTGAAGTGTAAAGACAGCAGTGAGATGGAGAAAGTCGCCAAAAAACTGAATGGTCAGCTTACCATTACCTTCATGGGCACGGAAAAAGAGCTTATTGCACATGCCCCGCTGATTAACATCGGCCGGGAAAAAGCCGGACGGGTGATCTTTAATAATGCACCCACCGGCGTTGAAGTCTGTCCGTCGATGCAGCATGGCGGGCCATTTCCTGCTACAACCGATTCCAAATTTACATCGGTGGGAACCGGTGCTATCCGTCGTTTTGCCCGGCCGATTGCATTCCAGGACTGCCCGGAAGAGCTGCTTCCTGATGAGCTGAAAGATTCAAACCCGCTTGGCATCTACCGTCTGGTGGATGGTGAGTTCGAAAATTAAAAATCGGAAATGAGAATTTATCCGGTCGGACGAGGTAATCTCCCGGCCGGATATTTTCTTCTTTATCCGTGAATGATTCACCTTTGTTAACCAAACGTAATCTCTCCCTTTTTTTGAATTTATAACTACAGATGGCCGTAAAACGATTTTTTTGTATTGATGCTCATACCTGCGGGAACCCGGTCCGGCTTGTAGCCGGCGGCGAACCGATTTTAAAAGGAAAAAACATGAGTGAAAAACGTCAGCATTTTCTCCGGGAATTCGACTGGATCCGAAAAGGACTGATGTTTGAACCTCGCGGCCACGATATGATGTCGGGCAGTATTCTCTATACTCCCTCCAACCCGGAAAACGATATTGGGGTTCTGTTCATTGAAACGAGCGGATGCCTGCCGATGTGCGGACACGGTACAATTGGCACGGTTACCATTATGCTGCAGGAAGGCCTGGTTACCCCAAAAAACGAAGGAAAACTGAAGCTTGAGGTTCCCGCCGGCCTGGTGGATGTGGAGTACAAGATGGAAGGCAGCCGGGTTTCATCAGTAAAACTTACGAACATTGCCAGCTACCTCGAAGCGGAAAAGCTGGAAGTGGATTGCCCCGATCTTGGAAAACTGAAGGTTGATGTAGCTTATGGCGGCAATTTCTACGCCATCGTCGATCCGCAGGAAAATTTCCCCGGCATTCATGAATATACAGCCGATCAGCTGATTGGATGGAGCCGGGAACTGCGCAGCCAGCTGAATGAAAACTATACCTTTGTCCACCCGGAAGATTCCACGATCAGTGGGCTCAGCCACATGCTCTGGACCGGAAACACAATAGATCCCGACTCCACAGCCCGAAACGCTGTGTTTTACGGAGATAAGGCGATCGATCGCTCACCGTGCGGAACCGGAACCTCAGCCCGGATGGCACAGTGGGCTGCGAAAGGAAAACTCGCTATCGGGGATGAATTTGTGCACGAAAGTTTTATTGGTAGCCGGTTTATCGGCAGAATTGAGAAAAAAACTCAACTCGGGGATAAAGAAGCGATCATTCCGAGTATTGAGGGATGGGCCAGAATTACCGGGTACAATACAATTACTATTGACGATGATGATCCCTACGCACACGGATTCCAGGTAATCTGAATCGATCCGGATGGATCCCGGATTTTTAACTTTAATATCAGCAGCACAACCACCAGTATGGAAAGCAATCGTGTGATTATTATCGGTGCGGGAATAGCAGGGCTTTTCACCGCTTACTACTTGAACCGGCGTGGTTTGGAAGTTTCCATACTGGATAAAGGCACCGGCAAAGATAACTGCTCATACGGAAATGCCGGCATGATTGTACCGAGCCACATCATTCCACTCTCCTCTCCCGGAATTATTAGTAAGGGTTTAAAATGGATGCTTGAACCTGAAAGCCCGTTTTACATTCGTCCGCGCCTGAGTCTTGATCTGTTGAAATGGGGCTGGGAATTTAAAAAAGCCTCCACCGACGATCATGTTAAACGAGCCGGCCCCGTTCTGCGTGATTTGCTGATGGCAAGCCGTGAACTCCTGATCAATTTCGAATCTGAGGAAAACAGCTCTTTCGGTTATGAAAAGCGCGGTTTGCTGATGTTTTGCAATACTGAAAAAGGATTAAAAAAAGAGATTGAAGCCGCTGAAATAGCGCAGCAACTGGGTGTTCCCGCCGAAGTTCTTACCGCAGATCAGGTAAAAGGGATGGAGCCCGATCTCGATTTGAATATTATCGGGGCTACCTACTATCCTAAAGATGCCCATCTCCATCCCGGCAGCCTTATGGATTCCCTGAAAAAACTTCTGGTTTCGCGCGGTGTCACCTTTCACTGGAATACGGAAATTGAAGAGATGGATCAATCCGGTGGTAAAATCAAATCTCTTCACAGCAGTGACGGCAATGAGTGGAAAGCGGACACCTACATACTTTGCGCCGGTGCTTGGTCTGCCGGCATCGCCAAAAAATTTGGAACACAGATGCTGATGCAGGCTGGAAAAGGATACAGTATTACGATTGAAGAACCGGTCAAACGTCCACTCAACTGCGGAATATTTGCAGAACGAAAAGTAACGATGACTCCGATGTTCGGATCACTCCGATTTGCCGGTACGATGGAAATTGTGGGGACAGACACCCGCATTAACCGGGCAAAAATGAACGGCCTGAAAAAATCGGTTTGTGAATACCTTCCGGAATTCAGCATGAACGACCTGGAAGGCCACCCCGTCTGGACCGGCCTCCGTCCCTGCTCACCCGACGGAATGCCGTATGTGGGAGCTGTGAGCTCGCTGAAGAATGTGTATGCGTCAACCGGTCACGCTATGATGGGGATGAGCCTGGCTCCCTCCTGCGGCAAAATTGTGGCTGATTTGATTACGGAGGGAAAATCAGATCTGAATCACTCACTGATCAACCCAAACCGATTTGCAGGCTGATACCGATCAAGCCAAACCACTTTAAAAATCAATCCAAAATATATGTCCATGAATAAGATACTCAAATCCTCCGCTGTTGTGTTGTTCACGTACATAATCCTGTGCGCATCCCTGGCAAACGCAACTCCCCTTTTCACTGCTGAAGAGAGCAATATCAAACAGCTTATTTATATTTTTGATGAAGACCGGTCGGTACTCAACAGGCGGTACTCCGTTCAGAATTCGGACGAATATTTCGAAAGGTTTGAACGGTTTTACAGTGATTGGCACGATCGGCTTGATGCCATCGATTTTGATAATCTGTCTCACCGAAACCAGGTCGATTTTCACCTGCTTAAATCACACATCGATCGGCATGTCTACTTCCTGGATCAGAGCAAGCAGGAGTTTGAATCTGTCCGTGATTGGCTGCCCGACCTCGATGATATCATGGAGTTCATCAACGATCGCAGATCCGGCAAACAACCTAATGCACAGCAAGCAGCAAACCGTATGGACAACTGGAGCCGGGAAATCGGGGAGCTTA
>PXDL01000369.1 GCA_003566395.1 Balneolia bacterium
CAGAAAAAGCACCGGAGGGCGAACGCGCTTCGGTGCTTTTTTGTGGAAAAAAGGGGTTAATTCAGAATGCAGAAATTCAGAATTCAGAATGGAGGGATACGATTACCACACCGTCACCCGATTGCGTCATTTTGAGTAGTCTTTATATTAAATGGAACTCGCAGACCGGCAACACTCTGAAACTGAAAAATGAAATCTGAATCCTGTTAAGAGCTCTTGAATAATTCTTAGCCAACAAAGGGTTGCAATTTGCGTATATTCCGACCGGTTTTGTTGTCCGGCGACATTGTATTCACAGGCCGGAAAGATAAATATATTCAACAACTTACTGCCTCCAAACAGCCGACGGACGCAGTTCATTTTTTCTAAACGATTTGAAACAAGCTTACCATGTCTAAATCTAACGTTAATTTTGATTTTCCGGATCTTCCACCGGAGGTTAAAATGCTCAAAAATCATGTGTTTAAAATCCTGATCGGCCTCGTGGTCCTGATCGGTTTGTACACATCGGTTCAAACGGTCGCCCCTGAGGAAGAAGGGGTCATCCTTCGCTTCGGCGAATACACTCGGGTTGTTCAGCCCGGCCTCAATTTTATTGCCCCTTACGGCATTGAGCAAATTCACAAAATACCCGTACAGCGCCAGCTCAAACAGGAATTTGGTTTCCGCACGGTGCAATCCGGCCAGCGGACAACCTACTCCAAATCACCCTATGTTGATGAGTCTCTGATGCTTACCGGAGACCTCAATATCGGTGATGTTGAATGGGTGGTTCAGTATCGTATAGTGAACTCCTACAACTACTTATTCCGGGTTCGCAATGCCGATGAAACGCTCCGGGTGATGTCGGAGTCGGTGGTCCGGAAAATTGTTGGCGACCGTACTGTAAATGAAGTGTTGACGGTTGGGCGTCAGGAAATTGCCACCCGGGCTGAAGAACTTCTTCAGGCTATGTGCGATGAATATGAAAACGGCATCCGCATCGACCAGATCGTGCTGCAGGATGTGAATCCGCCCGATCAGGTGAAAGCTGCTTTTAATGCCGTAAACCAGGCTCAGCAGGAGCGCGAAACCCTGATTAACCGGGCCGAATCGGAATACAACCGGGAGGTTCCGCGTGCACGTGGTGAAGCCCGCGAAATGATTCAGGTAGCCGAAGGGTACGCTTTCACCCGGCGAAACGACGCGCTTGGTGAAGCCAATCGTTTCAACTCTATTTTTGAAGAATATGTACTGGCTCCCGAGGTAACCAAACAACGCCTTTATCTCGAAACGATGGAGAAAATCCTGCCGGAACTTGGCAACAAGGTGATCGTGGATGAACAGGCACAAAGTGTGCTGCCGCTGCTGAATCTCGGCCAGACGCGCACCCTAACCGGAGGAGGTAACTGATATGAGAATTATTGCCATAATCGTCGCAATCGTATTGCTGCTCATCGTTGGTCTCAACTCCACATTTGTAGTTGATGAACGCAATCAGGCCATCGTAACACAGTTCGGAAAACCGATCGGTGAACCTATTACTTCTCCCGGACTTCATTTTAAAATCCCGTTCATTCAGGTGGTTCAGTTTTTCGACCGTCGTTTTCTTGAATGGGACGGAGACGCCAATCAGATCATCAACCAGGATGAAACCCTGATTTTCGTAGATACCTTCGCCCGCTGGGAAATCACGGATCCGCTTCAGTTTTTCCTGCGTCTGCGCGATGAACGCAACGCACAATCCCGCCTCGACGACATCCTCGACGGCGAAACCCGGAACGCCGTAGCCAGCAACACCCTGCTCGATCTGGTGCGATCCACCAACCGCGAACCGGAAACCACCGATGATTATCTCGAAGAGCTCGATGTGCTTGAAGAGATCAGAGTGGGACGGGACGCCATTGAAGCTATGGTGCTCGAACGGGCCAATAACCGGGTTACCGATCTGGGAATTCGCATCCTCGATTTCCGTTTCAAAAGGGTGAACTATTCCGAAGAAGTTCAGCAAAATGTTTTTGAACGGATGCGCTCCGAGAGAAACCGGATTGCTGATCAGTTCAAATCCGAGGGACAGGGTGAAGCCCGGGCCATCATCGGGGATAAAGAGCGGGATTTGGCCCAGATTCGTTCGGAAGCCCGCCGGGAAGCCCAGGAAATTCGCGGACGCGCAGATGCCGAAGCTACGCGTATCTACGCCGAAGCCTATAACCGGAACAATCAGTCGCGTGAACTCTACCAGTTCTTACGCACAATGGAAGCTTTCGAGAAAACCATGGATGATAAAACAACCATCATCATGTCCACTGACAGCGACTTCTTTAAATTTCTCAGAAGAGTGAACGACTAAACTTTTCTTCTAAATCATTTAAAGCTCTGCCGGATGCTAATTTCCGGCAGAGCTTTTTTTATGATTAGTCTCCATACTTGTGTTCCCACCAGGCGGGCTCGTCCTTCAGATAGCGGTCGAACCAGGCAAGAATGGTGTTTTTCCACAGCATAAATTTCCCATAGTCGAGGATATGATGGTCCTGCCCTTCAATTTGCACATATTCCACATCCCGGCCCAGCAGTTTTAATGCGGTATAGAGCTGCATGCTCTCAGCCGGAGGCACGTTGGTATCCGAAAGTCCGTGCAGCAGCAAAAGCGGTGTGTTGATGGCATCGGCGCGGAAAACAGGGCTCTGATTCACATAGAGTTCCGGGCTGTCCCACGGAAAGGAGTTGGCCGAAGCCACCGAGCTGTACAGGTATCCCCAATAGCCGTCGCCCCAGTAACTGGTGATGTTACTGATGCCCGCATGGGAAATTCCCGTGGCGAAAAGATCGGTTTCGGTAAGCAAAAGCTTCGTCATAAATCCGCCGTAAGATGCGCCGATGGCGCCAACACGTTCTGCATCTGCATAGGGATGGGCATCAAGAAATGAACGCACTCCCTCAATTATTTCTCCCGAAACCACTTTACCCCAGTCGTTTAGATGCCGCTGCGAAAATTCCTGCCCGTACCCGATAGCTCCGCTGGGCTGAAGCACATACACGATGTAACCGTGGGAGGCATAGAGTTCTTTGGGGTAGCGGCCCGAATAGGCGCGCGTGACCGGCGTGGTTCCGCCGTAATAGTACACGATAACAGGATATTTTCCGTCGGCATCGAACTGCGGCGGGTAGTACACGTGGCCGTCGATTTCGGTGCCGTTTTCGGTTTCGAAACGCCAGTCTTTGGAGCTGCCGAATCGGACGGTGTTGTATTCCTGCTCGGCGGCGAAGGAGATCATCCGGCTTCTGTCACGCCGTAAATCAAAGGTGTACGCTTTGTGCGGATCGTTAATTCCGTGCCCGATATAGGCGGCCCGGTTCGTGTTGGAGGCCACCGAAAATCCGGAAGTTATATCCACACCGGTATCAAGCTTTTCGAAACGGGCGTTGCGGGTATCGTACCGATACACATTGTTGAAGCTTTGGTCGGTTGTGCTTAGGTACACATAGCGGCCGTCGTGGCTCCAGTTTACGCCGCCGACCGAAGGATCAAATTCAAGTGTAAACGGCTCCGGCGTACGCGATTCAAGATCGTAAATATAGGCCTGAGTGTCGTAGTCGTTGGCAAGGCCGTCGGTTGTGCGGCCAAGCTCCCCGAATGCATTCGGGCTGCCGGTAATCAGCAGTTTGCGGCCGTCTGGGGCATAAGTAGCCGAGCCGAGCCAGGGCGCTTTCATAAGCTGTTCGGTTTCAAAGGTGTGAAGATCCATTTTCACCAGCTCCTGTTTGGTGAACGGACGCTCCGAATAGTCAACATGCGTACGGCTGAAAATAAGATGGCGGCCGTCAGGGCTTATGGAATTGACCGAAGTGCTTAAAAGCCCGGCCGTAAGCCGCTCACGCGTTCCCGATTCAAGATTCAGACGGTGGATAAAACTGCGGTGTCTCCAGGTCGGATAGCGGTCGTGCATACCGTCAAGGCGAGACACGCCGGTACCGTCATCATTATGCCGGTCGGTGACCGAATACAGCATGAACCGGTTTTCGGGTCCCCAGATGTGACTACCGAGATGTTCCACATCTTCGAGCACAGCCCGCTTCGTGCCCGTCTCCAGATTTACGACCCAGACAGTTCCCTTTGATCCGTCCCGGGTGGTGTAGCTGAAAATGTGGTCTTTCTGCGACCAGTTCATTCCCGTAATCGACTTTCCGCCCCGCCAGGTACGCTTCACTTCACCGGAATCGAATGAGCGGAGTTCGATACAGTTTTCCCAGCGGTTTTCACCGGGAACCGACTCCCGCATCATTACGGCTACCCAGGTGCCGTCGGCGGATATACTCACGCCTTGAGCTTCGGGAAGATTCATTAGATGGCCGAGGGACAACTGTTGCGAGGGCCTCAGATGAGCAACCGGCTCCTGAAAAGCGTCACCGGTTTTCAGCGTTGCTTCGAAATGAGGCTCGAAATCCTCTCCGCCGGGAACCAGCAGTTTCACCATAACGGTGTGATGCCCGCGCTCAAGTTCGAGCTTATGAGAAATCGTACCTGCATCTCCGGCCCCGGTTTCGGCAGTGGATTTAGAAGCCACCCGCTTGCCGTTAAGATAAAGCGCAGCCGGATGGGTGGTTTTTATTTCCAGCGTAGTTTCTGTCCATCTTGAGGCTTGCAGATATCCGGCCAGATACCAGGCCTGAACCTCTGTTTTACGATCGGGAACCGATACACCCTGCAGCCGGCTGTCGGTTAGCGAAACCTCTCTCCAGCGCCGGTATTCGTCGTGACGAAAACCGATGCGTTCACCCTCGGCGGGCCGAAGCCCTTCGGTTTTTAAAAATCCGGATTCAAGCAATTGAGATAGGCCGTAGGTGGTTCCCCCTATGGATTCAACATCATGATAGGCAGGCAAATGAAGAAGAACAGGTCCGGCCGCAAGCCAGGTATCAAGACGGGTTTCAGTCGTATCATCGGCCGGATAAGCCGGGGTGATGCCTAAAACCATAAGCAGCAGCGGCATCAGAAGTAAGGATTTAATTTTATATATTGAGCTATTCATTTCAGGATCAGAGTGGTTACATAGTTGACGATGGAGCATCATTTGACAGCCAAAGGATACAAAAAACTTGAGACATTACCCTCAGTGTCCCGTTTTTCGACGCTTTCAGGTGGCCCGTTTTTTTGGAATACGAATGCATTCATCCGTATTTTCAGATTGATTCGTTTCATTATTGACCGTCAAGTATTTATAAATTCGAAAATCGAGCCAGCCCCTGAGTATTCAAAGCACATTTCGGTCCCTGTTCAGCATGAGTCCTGAATCCCAATCTTCGCAAAGCACACAGGTTCAGGACAAACCTGAATGCAGTATCCTCTTTCTGTTCTACAATCAGGCGCAGGAAGCCGAGCAGATACTTACGCCTTTTCTGGAGTTAAAAGAGCTCCGGGCCGAGCTTATTATCATAGACGACGGCTCCACCGATGAAACCAACAGCGTGATCGAGTCGCTGCTTCAGCACTATCAGCACGAGCAGGCCTACTATTTCTGTCATGATCTGCGAAGAGGTGTGGGACAAAGTCTGAACGAAGCTCTCGGGCAGGCATCTTCGGAAACCATCCTTTATGCAGATAAAGCCGTTGAGCTCAGAGAGACCGGTTTTCGGGAGCTCATCCGCGATCTCGGGCGCAGCTCGGATGCCTACACCGTGCCGGTAAACAATCCGGCCCTGCAGCCTTCAACCATGACCCGGCATCTGGAGCAGAAGAAAATTCCGGCTTCGGTAAATTACCTTTTCCGGGCCGATCGTATCCGCACCGACCGGATGTTTTTCAATCCCTTTATCCAGTCGGGCCACACGGCCGAACTCCTTCTGCGGGCCGGCACATCCGCCCAGTTTATGGAAGCGTCCGCTTTTTTTACGATGCCGTATCCGGAGCAAACCTACTCCGACCTGACGCCCCACGATGCGGAGCTGATCCTTTTTCAGGCACGGCATCACGCGGCGGAGCTTTTCACAGACGACGAAGACGGTTTGGATGTGGACCAGCGCTACGAAAAAGCGTTTGCCCTGAAAGTGGACGGCCGCATTACCGAAGCGCTTCAGCTGTGTGATACCATTCTGAAAAAACATCCCCGCCACGATGAAACCATCGAGCTGAAAATAGAACTACTCCAGCGGCTTAAGCAGTTTGTGAAGGCCTCGGAGTTGAAGCATCGCCGGACACAGGACAAACAGCGTTTCTCCCCAGGCGGACAGGAACCTGATGCCGAAACCACGCCTTACGAATCTCCGCTCATCACGCTTCAAAATCCCAATCCGGACTTATGGGATACGGCCGATTCCGATTTTTCTGAAGACGAAGGAGAGGCCGCACCGGCTCCGCTTTTTGATGATCAGCAAACCAAAGACGCCGGGGTTGATGAAACTGCATCGCCCCAAACCGAAACCGGGCAGGATGAACACGAACCCGCGCCTGATAAAGAAGAAACTGAACCCGAAGAGGATGAGCAGGCAGAGCCGGTACCGTATGAACGTCCGGGGCATTTTCGGCATTCGGTAGTAGTGCCGGTTACGGGTATGGGGCTTCCGTTTCTGGAGAACCTGATGATTTGCATGCACGAATTCGGTACGCCCGAAGACACCGAGCTTATTGTAATTGACAACGCTTCTATGGATGAAACCTGGGAGTACCTCAAACAGCTCAGCGACAATCACTTTTTTCATATCAGGGTGATTCAGAACGAGACGAACGCAGGTTTCGCGGCATCGGCCAATATCGGGATTGAAAAAGCCGAAGGAGAGTACATCATCATTATGCATAATGATGTTTCTCCTGACAGCAATATTCCTGCCGAGCTTGCCGACATTCTTGATTCGCATCCTCTGGCGGCACTTGCCGGACCGGTTACCGATTGCAGTATGAATGAAGAGCAGCTCATCAGCCCGGCAGAAGATTCGGGCGAAACGGCAGAAATCAGCTACCTCGACAGCTTCTGTATCGCCATGAGGAAATCGGACGGTTACAGATTCCGGGAGGCATACGGACCCGCCTGGTTCGACGATATGGACCTGAGTATGAAGGTGAAGCAGGACGGCAAGAAAGTACTGCTCGCAAAAGGCGTATTCCTTCGACACTATCTGGGCGGCACCACCGATCAGCTTGGGCTCGGGCCGGACTCCGCGGTCTTTTACGAAAATTTGAAAGCGTTTAACGAGCACTGGAAAATAGACGCGGAGCTGCCCGACATGGATGAAAAAGTACACCCGCTTGAACATGTTTTTCAGATCGGCAAAGTGGTAAATCCCCTCTATCCGTTTGATGCGCATGTGGAGCTGCTCAAAGAACTATTCACCGACGAAGTGCAGGCCGAGCTCAGCGAATTCCGGGATTTAAATGATGATGCCCTCATCTGCTTTATCCGCGCCATGATGACCATCGACAACCGCTTTATGATGCGGAATCTTGAAGAACAGCTCAGCGGTCCGCTTGACGAGGAAACCGGCCTGGAGCTGGTTCAGTACTATTTCGACCGAAATATTTTTTCCCGCTGCCGCAAGCATCTGGCCAATATCAAGGGTGAAGTAACCCCGGCCCGCAAACTTTTCGAGCTCCGTATTGCCTGGGGAGAAAAAGATATGGAAGAAGCTGCCGGCCACCTCGAAGACATGCTCACCCATTTCCCGGCTCATCCTGAAGTAAACCGGATTGCCGGATTGATGCATCAGCAAAAAGGAAACAAAGAAGAGAGCGAATCCTTCTTTTCGGTAGCCGGCCAGATGGATCCCTTCCGGTTTCCGTGGCCCGAACCCGAACCTGATTTCGAAGAACAGCAGAACTGATCACGGCGATTTAAAAAAACTAAAGCCCCCGACTTTTATACAATAAACCGGGGGCTTTTTTTATTCGGTAAGGTCCGAATCACATATCTACCTGAGTTCGATTCTAAATCAGCTCAGTTACCGTCCTCTATTTACCCTGTAAAGATCCATATGTGACAAGGTATTTTAAAAACACATAGTCAGATAGCGCCAACCCATGGGTTGGAAGCAAATACATGACTTAGAACCACTGTTGTCCGGGGAAACTGATTCTTCCTGTATCCGTTGGCAGCATGTTTTTGTC
>PXDL01000363.1 GCA_003566395.1 Balneolia bacterium
ATTCACATACTTTCATTGCAGCTACGAACGGAAACGGAATCTGGCGCATCACCCCGAATAAAACAGAGCGTCTTTTTGCAGATTCACCTGAATTGCGCACCGTCAGGGATCTGGCTTTTTCATCAGACGGTGCGTTATGGGCGGCCTCACCGGAAGGCATCATCCGCCTTCATCCCGATAGCACTTCCCTTCAGATCGTCGATTCGGGTAATTTCAGCAGCATTACCGTTAACGGAAAGATGATTGCCTACTCCGGCATGGATACCGTCACACTCCGCACATATTACGAAACGCCTGAACATCAAATTCCGCTAAGGCTTCAGCCCCTTCGTTTATTGGTTGACGACACTGAAATCAGTATGTATGATTTCCCTCGTATCCCGTGGTCGGCTCAGACGCTTCACATCACTACCGCCACACCCTATTACCGTGCTCCCGGACGTCTTCGGTACCGCTATCGTCTCACGCCTTCAGATTCAGACTGGTTTACTGTAACCGATCCCAATTTGCGGTTCAAAAACCTCAAACCCGGTAATTATCAGCTCTCGCTCCAAGCCTACACGACCGACGGCACAGCCGCTTCCGAACAGGCGTCACTTGCGTTTACCATAAGAGCTCCTTTTTGGCAGCAAGGCTGGTTTTTTGTGATGATGTTATTCCTTGCGGCAGCGGCAGGAGGAAGCACGTACCGTCTCCGGGTGGCTCACATCCGTAAAAAAGAAAACGAAAGAATAGCACAGTTCAGAAAAACGATTGAGCTGGAACATCAGGCGCTTTGTGCTATGATGAATCCGCATTTTATATTTAATGTCCTCAACTCCATCCGGGCTTATATGTCGGAACACAGCCCTGAATCCTCCGGAGAATATCTTCAAAAATTTTCCCGTCTGATACGCTTACAGCTCGAAAACTCCTTTCGTGGAAAAGCGACCCTTTCCGATGAGCTAAAACGCCTCAACGATTATGTAGAACTCGAAAAATTACGGCTAAAGCATCCGTTAACTTTCACTGTTAACCTAAGCCCGGAAGTTGAAGCCGATGCCGATGCTATCGAGCTGCCTGCCATACTTCTTCAGCCTTTTGTGGAAAATGCGGTCCGGCACGGCATTCAGCCGCTTGACAAAGCAGGCATCATCACGGTAGATATTTCGATTCAGGAAAGCGATCTGCTCGATATCAGAATCCGCGACAACGGACGGGGGTTCAATCCGTTCTCCACACCGGACAACCATCGCTCTTTAGCTCTGAAGCTTATCGAACAACGACTTTCGCTGCTTGAAAAGCAAACCGGACGACCGGCTTCGCTCCGGATTCAAGATTCCGCGGAATCAGGCACCGAAATCCGCCTTACTGTGCCTGTTCATTAAAAAAGGCAGTTCCCGAAATTAAACCAATCGGGAACTGCCAATTAAAAACGTGTTACTCACGCTGCACTCAGCCACGCTCGCCCGATGAATGGGTGGTCTTATCATCAAAGATAGAATCAAAGAAATCTGCATCTTAAAGGTCGTTAAGGGTTACGGTATCTCTTGTGTTTGTTTACGATGAATAGCCGGTGATGCAGTTCCAGGATGTTTTAAACCAAAATCATAGAAGGAACACACTTGCAGAATGGAGCCGTCTGAAGACAACTAACCGCCTGATTAAAGAACAAAACCCCAGTTAAAGAAAGATATGATATGAATTTCTCTTAGTCTGAAGTGTCATCGGTTTTTTGATGACGTGTAAATGTACGCATGCAAACAGGCAGCAGCGATAACTACTTTGCGAACGGTAGTCTATATCTTGTGAATGGTATAAATACGGATGTCTTATGCCTTATCCCGATCCATTTATTTCCCCCTTAATTGGTATGCTATGAACTCACTGTAAAACTTAACCTAATACCATACCGCATTCTGAACCGGATTTAAGCAAAAAGGTCTGTTCACAGTTCGTACAGCTCCACAGCTCCGGAACGTATGATGTTACGGTCTCTCGTAACCAGCGGCCAGCCGCTCAGCAGGGATGTCGCCGCGATCAGGCGGTCAGCCGGATCCGCGTGGAAAGAGGCGGGGAGCCGGCGTTGAGCTGCTACCACGGGGACATCAGCGGGAAGAACGTGGCAGACCCCGGGATGAACAGCTTTGGCAATCCAGGCCTCGAAGTTGGGTTCGAGATGAATACGGCCTTTCCGCTCCAGCATTTCTGTTTCCCAAACGCTAACCCAGGAGATGGCAAGCTGCTTCCCGCCGGCAAGTCTGTCAAGTTGATGCCGTTCCGTAGTCTTAAGAGCGCCGTCACCCAGAAGCCACCACAACCAGATATGGGTATCGAGCAGCACCAAATTCAGGAATCCGGCTCATTAAGCTGCATGCTGTGATTCCAATCCGGACCGCTATACCCTTCAAATCCTGAATCTTCGGGCGTAAGACCGGCTGCCGACCCGGTTCCGCGCAGCTCTTCCCAGGGAGCGGCTCCCTGAGCGGCCTTCGGTGTTTCCAACTCATTGGAAAGGGCTTTAAGGAAAAACTCTTTTAGGGTTATTCCTTCCTCCACGGCTTTAATTTTGGCCTTTTTCATAACAGCATCCGGTATATCTATTGTTGTTCGCATAAAAGCATATTAGCACATTCTCTAAGTTTTTTCAAGTTTTTTATCATTCACCTTAAAAAAATATCCCACAGACGCTTTGGCTCATGTGGGAGTAGGTGCGCCGGGGAGTAGGACCACGGGAGCAACTCCTCCGCCATGGCTGACCAATGTCCATCTTGGGGTAGGCATTCCTGCAAGCGCAATCCCATCAAGTTTGCCGGAACTATCTCCCGGTTGCCAACCACGGCCCTACAGTCCGATGGTCATGCATTAGTTGTATCCATTCTAATTCGTTATCGCATCTTTGCTTAAATTCGCCTCCCTCAAGTCCTCATTCCTACACAAAAAAAAATCCATCATAAACAAAGTTAACAATGGATTTTTTTTGAATGCAAGAGCCGAAGATCGGATTTGAACCGACGACCTACGCTTTACGAGAGCGTTGCTCTACCAGCTGAGCTACTTCGGCTTATAAAACTGAGATCAAAATTACGACCTTCCTCTATTAAATAAAACATTCCTTTTCTGAATCAGGAGCAGGAAAAACGAGATTTCTCCCTTTCCCGAAAAAACACCCTATATTCAGCCTTCCACCAATACAACCAACAGGCCGTGAGACTATGAGTACCCTTGATGAGCTGCGAACCCGGCTCGACCACATTGATGAATCCGTGCTTGAGCTGCTGGCTGAGCGCGGGGAAATCGTAAAAAAAGTTACCGATGCTAAAAAAGCAGACCGCGTGCCGGTGTATGTAGCCGGTCGGGAAGACGAAAAAACCATACGCTTCCGTGCTCAGGCCGAAAAACACGGCATCGATCCCGACTGGGCGGAAGATTTTCTGCGCATGATGATGAGTGCTTCCCGGGCCAATCAATCGGAAAACACCTTTCCGCGCTCCACTTCCTTTCCTAAAACATGGTTAATCGTAGGTGGATCCGGCGGAATGGGAAGGCTGTACGCAGGTTTAGCCAAAAAATCGGGGCATCAGGTACGCACACTCGACCGGCAGGACTGGCCAAAAGCCGAAGCGCTGATAAACGGTGCCGATGTGATTATCATCACCGTACCGATTCACATTACTAAACAGGTGATAACAGATATCGCTCCGATGCTGGAAAAAAGTCAGATACTCTGTGATTTCACTTCGCTAAAAGCCGACTATGTGCAGGCTATGCTGGAAGCCCATCAGGGTCCGGTGGTTGGGCTGCACCCCATGCACGGCCCCGATGTACGGCAGGTTTCGCGGCAGCTGATGGTAGTCTGCGAAGGCCGCCATCCCAAAAAATGGTCGTGGCTGACCGAGCAGTTTAGCTTATGGGGCATGCGAATCAAACGGGCAGATGCGAGCCGGCATGACCGGGCTATGCATCTGGTACAGGGGCTGAGGCACTTTGTAGCGTTGCTGCACGCCTCTTTTATGAACCGGCATGACCTACGGCCACAGGATATGCTCGATTACAGCAGCCCGATCTACCGGGCCGAACTTATGATGAACGGCCGAATCTTCGCCCAGGACGCTTCTCTGTATGCCGACATTGTGTTTTCCGACGAGGAGCGCATCACCCTGCTTAAAGATTTCCTGTCCCACCACAGCGGTCTGGCTGAAATGGTGGAGAATGGCGACAAAAAGGCATTTATCCGCGAGTTTGAAGCCGCGACCGTGTTTTTCGGTGATTTTGCCGATCAGGCACTAAAAGAGAGCGGATATCTTATCAACCGGCTGGCCGATCGTTTTGGATGAGGCGGGCTTCATCACCGCCTGATTATGATTTTAAGGTGTTGTTTACAAGAAAATTCTATTTCACGGGATGAAAGTGATTCTTTTTTAATTTTATGTGACACTATGTTGTCACTATTGGTATTTATATTTGAAATAAATATTAATCAAAACGGATATCAATATGACAACAGCACTCAGATTAACCCGCCCTTCTTTCCCGGTTCTCAAGCCCGTAGAACTGAACCCTGTTGATGATCGCGCCCTTAGCTGTGCCGAACTGCTTGGCTGGCAGGATCTGCCCGACAGCCTTCTTGAGCTGGTAGAAAGCGACCTTATCGGTTTTCATGATGAACTTACCGGCCGCTACTGCAGCCGCGACCAGGCCGTTCTGAACCGCAGGGCATCAGTGCGGTACTGGGTTGAAAATTACCTTAACGGGGCGTGCAGCTACGACACGGCCGCTTCCATGCTCGGAATGGATATTTAAAACTCGGAAGTAAATTCAGTTGCCGGGTAAGCGGATTTCCCTCCGGTTTTCGAAAAACGTGTTACGAACTTCGGTCGCCGGACTATGTTCGGTGGGCGAGTGCTTCTCCGGAGCTCAGGCTGTGTCGTTCTTTTACGGCTATGGTAAGCAGCCAGATGACACCGGTGAGAATCAGTCCCGCTGCGGCACCGGTTATCGCTGTGTTCAGGGTGATGATGTTATATTCCAGTAAAAGCGAGACCGCGAGCGTGGAAACCGATTGCGATACGGTGAACATCAAAAATTCGGCGCTGAATACCAGTCCCCGATATCCGTCAGGGGTTCGTTTCTGAATCAGTACCGTACTTGATACCCAGATGGAGCCGGAGCCGCAGTGCGCCAGGAAAACAAATATCATCATAACCGTGAGCGTGGATGTGGAGCCTACGACCAGATAGCAGGCGCCTGCCGACAGCATACTGAAACCGATATAGGTAACCCATTTTCGCTCGTCGGGGAAGAGTTTGCGCAACAGTACCGGCCCTACTGCGGTACCGGCTCCCCGCGCCGCATACAACAGCCCCATCCCCACGCTGCCCATCAGCAGAATTTGGTCGGAAATCAGAATCAGCATATAAACAAGGGCACCGAGGAAAAGCGTCATCGTGCCTTTGGCAAGTGCCGGGCGGTAAATCATACCCGTTTTCAGCAGATATGAATACCCGTCGATGATGCCTTTAATCGGGCGCCTGAGGGTTTCCATGGTTTGGGCATCCCGTACATGGGGAATGGTAGCCCGGAAAATAAAAATAGTGGAAAGTATATACCCCAGCCCGTTCATCACAAAAACAGCGTCCGTACCGAATGCGGCTGTGGCCAAACCACCCAGGCCCATGCCGCTGGTAAAAATGATGCTCCACGAAAGATTCGACAGCACATTGGCCCGTACCAACTCATCCGGGGAAGTTATGTTCGGTATGGAAGATTGTTTGGCCGGTTCGAAAACAGATGCAAACATCATCTGTACAGCCGTCATCACATAAATAAGCCATAGCATTTCGGGTGAGCGCACCAGCAGAAAACTTAAGACGGCAAATCCGCGTCCGAAATCACACAGAATCATAAGCGTGCGCCGGTCGAAGCGGTCGGCGATAAAACCGGCCACAGGAGAGAAGACCGCAAAACTCATCATCTTGATCACAATAATAAGCCCCAGCAGCAGCTCAGATGCGGAAAACTCAATGATCAGCGCATATACGGCAAGCACCCCGAACCAGTCCCCCAGGTTGGATACCATTTGGGAGAACCAGACCCGTCTGAAGTTGGCATTGTCCCGAACGAGACGATAATAAGGGTTTTGGGTGATGGAGCGCACGGTTTGTTTTTTTTGTCGGAATGAAGCTAACCATCTTTCACGTAAAAGCCGTTCGCCCTTGCCATTAAATATTGCAACTTTTCCACCAACCTTCCGGTTTAGAAAGCGCTGCGTGATTTTATGTATTCCTGTTATTTTACCCTATGCGTCTGCCCGGTTTCTTTACTGCATGTTTCCTGCCCGCCCTGATTGTATTGTTTTCAGTCGCGTGCCCGGTCGCCTCTGCCCAGGAAGGTATCGGGTATTCAGATGGTATTTCTCGTACCGGAGCAGGTTACTGCCATACGGCTAAAACCGAAGCGTCATTTCAAACGACCTTCAGGGCGGGAGAATCCCGCGACCCGGACCCTCGTTTTGATGTGGGCTATTACAAACTCAACCTCGATATCCACCCGGAACTCGAAGAGCTAAGCGGATCAGCCGTGCTGCTGCTTCATTTTCATGAGGATACGGACGCCGTCACCCTTGAACTAAGCAACAGCTTTGACATAGGCTTGATCACCGATGAACTCACGGGTAACCCAATTTCCTATTCACGCCCGCCCGGACCGTTGAACTATCTGATAGAGCTGGAGTTCGACACCTCCCATGAAGCGGGATCGTCCCGGCTTGTTCGTATTTCGTATAGCGGCCGCCCAGTACGAACGGGTTTCGGAAGTTTTGTTTTTAGTCAGCGCGGGGGAAAACCTCATTTTTGGTCGCTTAGCCAGCCTTTCGGCGCGCGCGACTGGTTTCCGAATAAAAACAGTCCGGAGGTAAAAGCGGATTCTTCCGATGTCATTGTCCGAATCCCGGACGGAATCAAGCTGGGATCAAACGGGGTGCTGCACGACCTCACGCAACTGGAGGACGGCCGCAATCAATGGCATTGGAGATCACGCTACCCCATCGCCCATTACCTGATTTCAGTGGCCGCGGCCGATTACGTGGCCTTTACCGACACGTTTCAAACCGGCGACGGCAGGTCGATGCCTGTTGTGAATTACGCCTACCGGGATGCCGATTCCCCGCAGCTTCGCGAACAGGCGGCCCTTACCATCGACATGCTTGAATTGTTTACCGAACTTTTCGGACCCTATCCATTTTTGGACGAAAAATACGGCCATGCTCAATACGGCCGGGGCGGAGGGATGGAGCATCAAACCATGAGTTCTATGGCAAACTTCTCCAGAGGACTTGTGGCCCATGAGCTTGCCCATCAGTGGTTTGGAAACGCGATAACCTGCGGCGGATGGGAAGATATCTGGCTGAACGAGGGCTTCGCGACCTATGCTGAAGGGTTGGTTATTGAAGCATTCGACGGGGCTGATGCATTTCGTGACTGGCGGCAATCCCAGGTAACACAGATTGCACTCCAACCGGCCGGGCGGGTGTATGTGCCGTCTTCATCCATCGATCCGGGTTCACCCACAGGCAGCGTGGAGCGAATTTTCCGGTTCCGCACCAGTTATCAAAAAGCGGCAATGGTGCTGCATCAGCTTAGGCAAAAGCTGGGCGACGCGATTTTTTTTGATCTGCTCCGCGCCTGGATGGAGAGTGATTTTCGATATGCTTCGGCTCGTACTGCCGATTTCATCGCTTTTGCCGAAGATTTTACCGGGCGAACTCTTACTCCTTTTTTCGATACCTGGATTTTCGGTGAAAGCCATCCCGAGTATGACCTCCGGTATGCGTATCGTCCGGTGAACGTACTTAACGGAGCGTCACGGTTCCGGATGCGTATTGTAGAGCGGCCGTCCTCCGGCGAAACGGTTTACTTCGGGCTTCCGCTGGACATTCGCATAATTGGAAACGGCGATGCCGATACCTTGTTCACCATCACACAGCCCACTTTTCCGCTGTTAATTGAGACGGAGCTCTCTTTCATTCCTGAAGCCGTTCAGCTTGACCCCGACTGGCACCGGATTCG
>PXDL01000011.1 GCA_003566395.1 Balneolia bacterium
GTTCTATACGATGGGCGGAACGTATAGCAGCCGACCTGTAAGTGATTCGCATTTTTTTCGATACTTCTATTTGGTCCCATCTGTAAAAAGTAAACGTAATAAATACGGTTCTGCTGTTAAGGTCTACTTGTTCTCATTTCATCCCTTTAAATGTGAAAATAAAGGCTGAGCCTGGAGTCCGGTTCCCTGCTCAGCCTTGTTCGATATCCAACCTTTTTTCAACCTTAATCCCCGACCAATGCCTGCCGGTGTTTTTCAAGAAAATCATATATGGCTTGTTCGGCCTGGCGGGTGTGCTCAACTATGTTTTCGGCAGAGCCGCCCAGAAACTGAATGGTCTGCTCGTCCACGGAATCTGCCGATTTTAGCCCCGGAGCGAGCAGCAGATGGCCTGCTTCGGCAATATGCAGATGCTCGGCTTCTTTACCGTGGGCTTTAAGTCTTTCCTGAATGAGCCCGGCCATTCGCTCCGAAGGCCACAGAGCGTCATCTCCTCCCGAAATCAGCAGAACGGGAGCCCGGATTTTCTCCACCGGTATGGCAACGTCTTCAGCATTTTCGGTATTGGTGATGGCGTTATCATATAGCGCATGAATCCCTCTGAAACCTCCGCTGAAATCATACGGCAAATACTCAAGCGGCTTGCCCTCCAGAGTCCATGAAGATTTTCGGGACGTGTAATCACTTTGATTAATTGACTGCCAAACAACTGAAGAAGGCGCCACCGCTACCACGGAATCGAACTCGTGACGGCTTCCCTGCAGCAGCGCCAGCTCGGCCCCTTTGGAGACACCCACCAGCGCAATGAACTCCCATCGCCGGGTTCCATTACGATGCAGCCATGCGAGGGCTTCGTCCATATACTCAAGCGGGACTTCTTCCAGCTCGTGTGGAAGCCCGGTTTCACGAAAATAGGAAAGCGAAAGTACGTGATACCCTTTGCCGTTGAGGATTTCCGACCAATTGTTCCCGAATTGGTTTCCTCCCTCCGAACCGCCCAGCGTGATAATCACGCGTCCGGTGTTGTTCGGGGCTTCGTACCAGTCGGCGTGGAATCCGTGTGTTTCGTATCTCAGTTCGTTGGTTTGCGGAAAGGCTTCAACACAAAGGAAGCACATCACCGTGATAAGTAAAAATAGTTTCATAAGAGATTGTTTTAAAGTTTCAGGTACTCTTTTAGCGCATTGGTGTACTCATCCATAGCGCGAAGTCCGTTGTCTGTGATTCGCATGGAAGTCTGCGGTTTTTTGTCCACAAATGTTTTGCTGACCTCCAGATACCCGGCTTCTTCCAGCTTGCTCACCTGCACACTCACGTTCCCGCGCGACGCACCGGTTTTGTCCACAATATATGTGAAGGTGATTTCTTCATGTGCCACCAGCAACGACATTATAGAAAGCCGCAACTGGTTGTGTAGCATGGGATCCAGGTCTTTCATTTTCTTTGGTATTTGAGCATATAGGCCGGAATAAGATAGGATACTACCAGCGATGCAATCAGTAGCAGAAGGATGTGAACGTTCATAGTGAATACCGCGATTCCGGCGATAAAAAAGCTTGCAATTCCGCCGATAATCATGGGCCTGAACTTCAGCAAGGCCCCCGAGACCAGCACGCCCCACGCGTAAACGGCAATAATAAGCGGATAGATTACCACCCAGCTATGCATGAAGCCTATCATGCCGAGAATCACAAAAACTCCGCCCGAACCACCCCACAGGGCTCCCATGAGGCGATCAACATAAGTGGTTGCCTGACTCTTTTTCTCCTGCCTGTACCCGGTGTATATCGCCAGGATGGCGGCAATTCCGATAGCTCCGAACCATGTGTATAAGGTGTTAAAGCCGGATTCAAGCAAAATCACGATGTACTGTATTAGAGCTGCAATAACGATAGACCAGCCCCATATAAGGAAGTGGGCCGCGCTTTCGCTGAAATTTTGGCGTGAGCTGCTGATCATCTCCCGGATAACCTCCAGCCCCTGCTGTTCATTAAATGATGATTCTGTATTCATTGTCTTGTTTTAGAAATTGAAGGATTTATTAACTGTTGACATGTTTATAATATAAACTTGTTGCGACTTAAGCAAGCATCTTTTAAAATTGCCTCACTTACTTGAAATTGTCGCCGGCCGTACGTTCTCAATCAGCAAGCCTTACTTAGCTTAAAACCGCTAATACTTCAGCTATATAAAAGAAACGGGCGCCTGAAAATCATCCGTAACTTCACGTATAACTTCTCGTGAAAATTGAGGGCATCGGAGAACGCTTACTTTGCCTTATCTTCACTCCTGTTCCGGACAAGCAACTTCAGAGGGCTTGAAATAGCCCGGCTACCGCTAACATTTCATAGTTCAATGGCATCTTTACAGATTTCCGCTTCCGATAAAAAACTGGGTATTACAGGCTTAGTCTGCCTGATTTTCGCCCTCATCGCTTTTCCCTACGTTCAGCCGGAATTTCAGATTCCCTACAGCCTTGATAAGCAGGAAGTTGCGCAGCGATCAACTGATATTCTTGAAGAGCTTGGGTTTACGCTTCCGGCGGAGGACCCCGACATCAGGCTGGTGCGCAATCAGGATTTTCTCAAAGAATACGTTAACGAGAACGGCAAAAAATCCCTGCGCCGGTTATTGAAGAATGATTCCGCCGATGATGTAATATTCTACAACTGGCGCGTCAGTCATACCATCTCAGACCCGGGTGAAGATCGTCCCGAAAACCCTGAAAGCCCCAAAGAAGAAGACCGGCAAACCGGAAGTTTACGTATCGGCACATCAGACGGCTTCGTTCTCGACCTTGAAGACGAGTCCGTTTCCACTATCACTTTGAATTTGGGGATGAGGGGTGAGCTGGTCGGTTTGCGTTCGACAGGCCTTTTCATACCCGGCTTTGCTGATTCGCTGGCCTATTATGAAGGTGTGCTTGAAGACGAACAGGCTTTTATGACCCGTCAGGCTGAACAGTTGCTGGGCCTAACCGTCTGGGGAGAAAAAAATCCTGAAAAAGACAAATTCTCACGATCATCACCCGATACGGACGGTTTTTTCGAATTCGAGGCTACGTTTCTGATTCAGGATACGCCGGTACCCACTCATGTTGCTTTGGGATTGAAGTCATCGGGAGAATTCGTTTCCATCCGGTACGAAATGGCTGAGGAATCTGAAGCCTCCCTGGCCGAAAACATTTTCAAAGGGGTTGTGTACGGCTTCTTTGCTTTTCTGATTATTGTCTTTTATCTCGTTCAGTTTTTTCGGAGGATGTATAACCGTCTGCTGGACTTACGCCTTGCGCGATTCGATGCCATCGGTTTCGGATTACTTTTGGCGGCTATGGTTGCTATTGCTGCGGGGTTTGCGGAAGCCGGAGGCACAACCGAAACCTACTTCGTCCTTTTGATCGGCATCGCCGTATTTCTGGGTTTCGGACTCTTTTTCATCGCGGTCGGATTCCCCGCTTTTGCCACCACCGAATCTCTGAATCAGGAAGCTTGGCCTGAAAAGAAACACGCCCTCACCCTGTTGAAACACGGATTCATCAAAAACCGGCTGGTTGGCCAATCGCTCGGCAGAGGTGTGGTTGGGGGATGCATTCTCGCGGCGATTTTGGTCCTCATCTATGCCCTCAATCCCTACGCCTGGTTTTTGCCGTTTGAGTCCGATAATGTAGCCCTGTCCGATTCTGTTCCCCTCTCCTTTTTAAATGTGTTTATCAGCTTTATCGTAAGCAGTATATTTTTGGTCCTTATCTACCTCTCTGCTCCGGCGGCATGGTTTCAGATAAACAAGATGAATCCCTATCTGAGCGTCTTCCTGCTTGTTCTGCTTGTCGCTCCCCTGATGCACCTGACCCCCGAAACGGGTAGTTTTTTCGCCGATTACTTCTTCATGCTGCTTCTCGCGGTCGTTCCGGTTCTTCTGTTCCTGAAGTACGATCAGCTCTGTGCCATCACCGCCTTGTTTACCTACGCACTGGTAATTGTAGGAATCAGTTCATTTGTGATTCCGGGTTTCTCCGATCTGCTTATTCTTTTTATTTCTGTAGGTTTATTCGGCCTGATTATCGCGGCCGGTTATGTGGGTTTGCGCTCCGACAATACCGAAGGCCGGCTGCCCGACCTGGAGCCGGAATACATCAAAAAGCTGGTCCGTGAAAAACGTATCGAGAAAGAGTTTGAACTGGCCCGCGAAGTTCACGATTCATTCCTGACGTCCTCCGCCGCCGACATTCCCGGTTTCGATATATCGGCCAGCTGTAAAACAGCCTACGAAGTAGGAGGCGACTATTTCGATTTCATTC
The DNA here is from genome assembly GCA_003566395.1 of Balneolia bacterium. Lineage (GTDB taxonomy): Bacteria > Bacteroidota > Rhodothermia > Balneolales > Cyclonatronaceae > Cyclonatronum. Next base: position 4,298 of record PXDL01000011.1, read on the forward strand.
CGGTTGATGAGCATCGAACCCTCATCGTTATTGCCGATGTAAGCGGTAAAGGGGTGAAGGCCGCCTTCTACATGACGCTTCTGAAAGGATACCTTCAAGCGGTGACGGAATACCATTCAGACATTCGTCAGATCATGTCAACGGTTAACCGCCTGTTCCATGCCAGTACGCCCAAAGGCACCTTCATCACCGCACTGGCGGGCATACTCGACCAAAGAACAAACACCTTCACCTTTATAAGAGCCGGCCACGATCCGCTTTACCTGCTGGATAAATCATCTTCAGGCTGCCGGGTATATCGCCCCGACGGTTTTGCTCTCGGTATGGTTGAGCAAAAAACGTTTGATATCCATACCGCGGTCACTTCCATCACTGTGGAGCCGGACCATGCCGTACTGCTGTTCACCGACGGCTATCCGGAGAGTTTTAACAGCAAGCGGGAACAGTACGGTGAAAAACGCCTGGAGCAAGTATCAGCGCATCTCTTTCGCCAACATCTTACCTCTGCCGGTTTGATGAACGCTATCCATAACAAAGTCGCCTCGTTTGTGGGAAGTGCACAGCAGCATGACGACATGACCATGATTGTTATCCGGCGCGACAAGCCTTCATCCTGAAACCGTACAAACACGGCTTTTTGATACGTTTTTGCTTGTTGCTTCGTTAGTTTCGGCATTCCATCATTACTACCTTACCTGCATGTCTGAATCAACTCCCACATCCCGAAAACGAAAGCGCTATTTGATCTTCGGCGGGGTGCTAATGTTCATCGTTTTGCTCGGTATCCCCCAGCTTCGGATCGCCATTCATGAAGTGGCAATTGCAACAGGAATTTTCGACTCCGCACCTCCGGAAGAACTAAACGGCCCGATGATTTCGGCCGATGCACTGAATTTTCCCATGCAAACCACAGAAGGGGATATAATCAGGCTACAGGACTTCAGCGGGAATGTTGTGATGATGACCTACTGGGCTTCCTGGTGCAGCACCTGCCGGAAGACCAATCCAACCATTCAGACTCTGAAAGACGAGCTTAACCGGAGCGACATTTCGTTCTTACTGCTTTCGATGGATAACGTTGAGGAAAATGCCGTTTCCTATCTGGATGAAAACCGGATTTCGTTGCAAAATGTGTTTCCGAGAGCATCACTGCCCTCTCCGCTGAGCGGTGCATCCATCCCCACCACCTATGTTATTGACAAACAGGGACGCGTGATTTACCGGAATACCGGTTACGCCAATTATTCAAGAACGGCATTTCGTGACTGGATTACCGAAGTAGCCGACCGCTGAACGCAATACCACATCAGGAAGTTAGGAAGAGAAATCTTCTAAAAACCTGAACAGGTCCCGGCGGTCATGAATTCGACCCATGATATAATTTTAATAGGTGCCGGCTGCTCATCCATGCAGTGGCTTCAGCTTTACACGCGGCGTTTTCCCGACCACGACCGCCGCATTCTTGTGATCGACCGCAGCGATGAACCTCCGGCCCGGACCTGGTGCTTCTGGACCGGGAACGAACACGCATTTTCTCATCTCGTATCGCATCGCTGGGGTAAACTTTCCGTAGCCACTCCATGGGGTTCGCGGACATCCGAAATCAAACCGTTCAGCTATCAGTATATTTCGGGGGAAGATTTCTTTGATGCCGCCCGCAGCCTTATCAACTCCGACAGCCGTATTGAACGAAAAACCGGAATCGTAACGGAAACAGTTAAAACCGGTGAACTCACCTACGTCCATACGCCCGAAGGTACTTTCTCAGCTCCCGTGGTATATAGCAGCATACCCGATTTTGGAAAACTGAACGGGCACTCTCCGTCTCTGAAAAACGGAATCCGGCAGCACTTCCGCGGCTGGTATATCGAGACGGCCGATCCTGCTTTCGAACCGGAAACGGCTACACTTATGGATTTCAGAACAAGCCAAAAGGGCGGCTCGGTTTTCCATTACGTGCTTCCCTTTTCCCCTACCCGTGCGCTGGTTGAATGCACGGTTTTTGGAAGCGAGCGGTGGCAGGAAATCGACTACGACAACAGGCTTCAGGCTTACATCGGCCGCCACATTAGCCGCAATTACCGTATCGAACGCACGGAGCAGGGCAGTATTCCCATGTCACAAATACCGTTCAGCCTCTTCTCATTCGACGGCACCATTCCGATCGGGACGGCCGCGGGCAGAGTGAAGCCCTCCACCGGCTATATGTTTTTACGCTCCCTGCGGCATATCGAGCGTCTCATTGAAGGAACCCGTGAAGCGTCAGCCGAAACGGATCGTTTTCATTTTTACGATGCCCTGCTGCTCGGAATCCTGAGGGATGAACCCGAACGCGTGGCCCGCATCATGCACCGGCTGTTTAACCGAAACGAGTTTCCCCACGTACTTCGCTTTCTTGATGAAAGCACCTCTCTACCTGAAGACATCAGGATGTTCTCCACGCTGCCTTACGGGCCTTTTCTCAAGCAGCTCCCCGATTACCTGCGCACCTCAAAACCGGCCTATGAAGCCTGATATCTGGAATTCCGCAGCCATTGCAGCGGCGCTTGTATTAATCGGCATGCATTTGTCTCTGGATGAAACAGCAGTTTATGCCGGAACAACTTTCGCGCTTCTCGGACTCATTCTTATCGGCATTCCGCACGGCAGCCTCGATCACATCATCACCGAAAAAGGAACCCGTGACGGGCAGTTTTCCCTCATCCGCTTCCTTGCCGTCTATCTGCTTACTATGGCCGTCTATGCCCTTTTCTGGGTTCAACTTCCGGCCTTCAGTCTTATCGTATTTTTACTGATGTCGGCCTATCATTTCGGGGAAACCGATTTGCTTCGGGCAGGCCTCGCATCAAAAACAGGGAGAACGGCGGCGTTTTTATTCTACGGCATCTTGCTTTTATGGGGCCTGCTTGCCAACGATGCGCATCAATCACAGGAGATTATAGAAAGCATGTTGCCGGGCTCGGCTCTTACGGCCGGTTTCGTACAGCTGAACGAGCAATTCCCCATCCTTCGGTTCAGTGAATTCATCGCGTTGGGATTGCGGCTGCTGCTGGTCCGGTCGGGCCTGTTCGATCACTTTAGGCTGGGCATCGTACTTTTTGCGGCTCTGTTTATCCCGCTGCTTGAAGGGTTTTTACTCTACTTCTGCCATCACCACGCATGGGTAAATCTGCTGCGCGTTAAAGAGCGTCTGTACGAATCCGGCGGCGGCCTCAAAAAAATGATACGCGACATGATGCCCTTCAGCCTGATTTCAGTTTTCGGTATTATAGTTTTGGTTGGCAGTGCTCCTTTATGGCTCAGCCACGTGAACCCGGTGCTGCTCTTTTTTATTCTAATCTCTGTTCTCACCCTGCCACACGCAGGTATTATGGCTCGTTTTTATGCGCAACCGGCGGGGTCTTCAGGGTGATGGGTTCAGTTCGTTCTAAACCAGCGTAAATATCCTTATGTGACAAGGATTTTAAATAGATGTGGTCAAATGGCACTAACATTTGGGCAGGATACAAATAAAGGATTTAGAGCTCGAATCAGACATCTTTTACCTTTTGTGCGGACAAAAGGTAACCAGTTACAGAGTACAGTATCAGTATCAGTATCAGTATCAGTTGTCAGTCTGAAGGAATAAATAATTTAGCCGGAGCTTGTTATCTGACAAATTTTCTTTCTGTGAATCATTCACAATTCAAA
>PXDL01000339.1 GCA_003566395.1 Balneolia bacterium
ATGCAAGTCGTTTAATTAAAACAGCTAAGCTCATAAGGTGTGAGTTCGGGTATGAAGGATTGGCCGGAGGCGAATGGTAAAAGCGCTTCCAGCAGCACTGAATGAGAATATAAATTTTTAAAAATATAATCAAGCGAAATTTCGCTAAACAAGATTATTCGCGAATAGAGGAATAAATTTATTAGCGAAAAATAGTTGTCTCTCTTAAACTAATCTGTTGTAAATAATTAAGTTAGAACTCGATAAAAAAAGCGGAATATTCCGGGAAGTGTCCGGCCAAAAAAACGGATGACCAACGCTTTCAACAAATTGTTTGTAAGCCCGCTTATATTTACATTCACCTATGGCACAAAAAATTTTAATTGTTGATGACGAACCCAGCATCGTCATATCGCTTGAGTTTCTTATGGCTCAAAACGGCTACAATGTATTTGTGGCCCGCAACGGTGAGCAGGCGCTCGACCTCATCCCCGAGGTGCAGCCCGATCTGGTTTTGCTGGATGTAATGCTGCCGAACCGCAGCGGATTTGAAGTGCTTCAACTGCTACGGAAGGATAAAAAGACAAAGCACCTCAAGATTATCATCCTTACAGCCAAAGGGCGCGATCAGGACATCACCAAGGGAATTTCTCTGGGGGCCGATGCCTATGTGACCAAGCCGTTTTCCACGCGCGCGCTTGTAGAGAAAGTCAAGGAAACCATCTCTCAAACCAATGCGAAGTGATATCCGGCCGTGGTTTTGGGCCGCGTCGGTATTTGTGATTACAGCCGGGGGCGGGCTGCTGTTCTACGCCTCACTTATCTATGTGCTGAATCCCGAATCGGCCGGGGCGCTTTCTCGCTTCCGTCAGGACCATTTCCCCCTCCTTTTGCTGCTGTTTGTAGTTCCGGCTGTTTTTGCGGGCGGCATCGCAGCTATGTTACTTAATCGGTATGTCCGGCCCGTAGAGCGCCTTTCCGACCTCTCATCATTAATCGGACAGCAGACAGATTTGCCGCATCACACTAAAACCGGAGTTGCCTTTATCGACCGGCTGGGGCATAACCTGGAGGAGGCGGCTGAACGGCTTAGCGAAAACGAGACCGCCATGCAGGAGCAGCTCAGAACGGCATCACGAAAACTGGCCCGTGAGCGCGATACCCTGGCCACAATTATCCAACAGGTGCAGCAGGGGCTGATCGTAACTAATAAAGAGGGCCATATTTTACTGTTTAACGGTCCCGCAGGCCGGATGCTCTCGTTCCCCGATCACAGCCCTCCCGTGTATCTGGGACTCGGACGTCCCCTCGAGCAGATTATTGAACCGGGGCTGGCACGATTTGCAATAACCGAATGCCGGAACGGACATACAACAGGACCGCTTCGCTTTGTCGTACGGTCGGCCGATGACAAACTCCTGAGCGTGAAAGCCCTTCCGGCGTCATTATCAAATAATCCCGAGGCGGGAGCGGTTTTTTTTCTGGAAGACATCACCCGTTCATTCAGCCGTCAGAATCTGAACGAGGAGTTTGCAGATCAGGGGCTGCGTAAAGTCCGCGACGCCGTGGCGGGAATCAGGGCGGCGGCCGATAATCTCAAAACCTATCCGGATGCCGGCAAGGAGATGCAGGACCGTTTTCTGGAACTGATTTTGGGCGAGACGGAAACGATTGCGGAACTGGTCGGAGCCTATCAGAAAGAGCAGGGGGAAAACCAACCGGCCGATGCCGCATTACTGGCCGTTTCGGTGAGGGACGTATTTGATCTGGCCGGACGAATCGCAAAAGCTGCCGATGTACCGATCCAAACCGAGCTTGTTTCCGGTGAGTGGACCATAGAAGCAGATCGTTTTTCGACGGCCCTGAGTCTGGTTTTTCTGGCTTCGCGAATCCGGCCCTTCGCCCTGAGCGGCGTGACGCTAAAATCCGGCCTGATAGACGGCCATTACCGTCTTCAGCTTTGCTGGGATGGGGACGATCCGGGAAGCGATACTATTTCGGGCTGGCTTGATGAGCATCCTGAAGCCGGAGCGATGCGTCTTCCGTATTCGCTTCAAACCCTTGTGCAGCAGCATCGTGCGGAGTGGTGGACCAAAGAGGAAGGCACGTCGCACAGCTTCAATCTGATACTTCCGAAATCGGCACGTGCAACGGCAGATATTTCCATACGGCCGGGACATTATGATTTCGGATTATTCAGCCGGACCCCGGAACCGGAAATTGCGGCGCGCCCTCTGAAAAAAATTACGGCCACAGTTTTTGATACCGAAACCACAGGCCTGTATCCGTCCGACGGCGACCGGCTGCTTTCGGTCGGAGCTGTGCGTATTGTGAACGGGAAAATTCAGGAAGATCAGACTTTTCATCAGTACATGAACCCCGGAAGGCCGGTGCCTGAAGCTTCAAGCAACATCCACGGAATTACTACCGAAATGGTGGCAAATAAACCGGGCGCAAAGGAGTGTCTGGCTGATTTCCACCGCTTTTGCGGTGACGACATTTTTATCGCACATAACGCGGCTTTTGACATGCGGTTTCTGGAACTTGAGCAGCGGGCAGCGGGGATCGATTTTAAACGGCCGGTGCTTGATACGCTGCTGTTGTCAACTATTTTGCATCCCAATCTGGAAGGGCACAGCATAGATGCGCTGGCCGCGCGCTACGGCATTCGCACTGAAACGAGGCATCAGGCGCTCGGCGATGCGCTTATGACCGCCCGCTTGTTTGTCAGGATGATTCCGCTGCTTGCCGGGATTCAAATCCATACAATCGGTGACGCTCAGACCGCCGGACGGGATAGTTTGTACGCCCGGATGAAATACTGAAACGCCAAGCTGTTAAAAGGAATACACTCAGGCTTGTGAGGTGGAAGCCGCTTTTTTCAGCACATTCAAAAAGGCTTCGGGTTCGCGGGCGCCGGATACGGCATAGCGGTTATTAAAAACAAAAAAAGGTACGCCCTGCACGCCGATTTGCTGGGCCGCTTCAATATCTTTGTGGATTTCCTTGTTCAGCGTTTCTGAACTCACGGCCTCGCGGATTTTCTCCTCGCTCAGCCCGGCAGATGTGCCGATGCGAATCAGCTCACCGATGTCGTCAATATTTACACCGTGGGTGAAGTAGGCGGCAAACAGCTTCTCTTTGACCTCATTTTGCACAGCGTTTTCTTTAGCAAGATGCAACAGACGATGGGCGCGCTTGCTGTTGGCCGGAACGGTCTCTTCAAAATTGTAGGTAAGGCCTGAAGCCTGTGCCCGCTCTTCCATCTCCCGGTGAATCTGGCGGGATTGCTCCGGGGTCCATCCTTTGCGAAGGGCAAGAACATCATAAATGGATTCGTCGGGTTCGGTTTTCATTTGAGGCGCCAGTTCGAAGCTTTTCCAGACTACCGACACCTTGTCGCGGCCGTCGAATTGGTCGAGCGCTTTCTCAAAATTGCGTTTCCCGATATAGCAAAACGGACAAACAATATCGGACCAGATTTCTACTTGCATAATTTTCCTAAATTGAAATTGAACTCACGGACAGCGATTAAATCGTCATTCATGTATAAAGGTGACGTGAACCGTAAAGAGGAAACCAGTTACAGCTCAAATACATTCTTCAAAAACAGTTTAACGAAACGGTCGTTCCAGTGCCAGTCGTGAAGGGCTTCGGGGTGCAGCGGTATGCGGTTAAAACCGGCCGTGATGCCATTTGAGCGCAGTACTGACGTGAAATATTCGGAACGGTCATGATTGCCTTTCTCCCCGTCTCCGGCTGCGCTTCGTATCCAGAACATCGTTTCCTGAATTTCTTCGAGCGCAAGGGGATCGGCATACCGGATAAGTTCGGCCGGATTCCAGGGTGAAAGCTGTTTGACGGTTCGCGATTCGGCCGGGCCGTAGGCTGTATCGAGGACGGGAGATTTCATCCATACCTCATCGGTGGTGTCGCTTCGGGTATCACGCTGATCGTCGTACATAAACAGCCCGTCGTAAACACCGGCATGATCGAGATAGCCCGGAAATGCGGTGGAGATAAGGGCGGTAGTATATCCACCGAGAGAAAATCCGCAGCTTATGCGTAACCCGCCGGTGAGTTTTTTCTGATAACGGGCCTCGATATAGGGCATGAGGTCATCAACCAAAAAATCCCAAAAGTTGCCGGTACCCAGGCCGTCGCGTACATCGCCGCCGGGATTATCTGCGTTGATGCCCGTGGTGTGTTTACGGCCGTCCAGAGAGGTCAGCCCCGGCATTACGGCCAGTACGGGAGGGATGTCGCCGGCCGAAATTAAGGCGTCGATGTCTTCTATCGTGGTGGTGGAGCGGCTTTCGTCTTCATCGATATATACAAATTCGCGCTCGTGGCCGCGAAACAGATAAAGCAAATGCATCTCGCGCAGGTGGCGCAGGCCGGGTGGTTCATACATGAACACGTTTCGGGAAATTCCAAGTGCTCTTGACCGGAAAGGAAGCAATCGTAATGATCCCCGCAGGGAAGTTTTATGACGTGCCAGAATATTCCGGTGGTGCGGGTTCATTGACCTACAGGATTCCGGTGCCGGCTTTACTCGCCACAAGCTCCGGTCGGTTGTTTTCGACCGCGCGTCTTAGAAATCCGGGGATGACGGTACGGTGCGTACGATCGATGTGATCCGGATTTTTAAGCCCGTTGATGATTTCATCATACTTAGCCGTTCCGTGCTCTTCAATAATCTTGTTTTTTTGCTCCGGTGAAGAGAAATGATAGAGCATACCCTCGGGATCGGCTTCGGGGTGAAACTGAACCGCGACCATTTCTTTAAGCAGGCGAATGGCCATAACGGCACGTTCAAAATCCAGATGCGGACGCTCTTTTTCGAGACAAAGGATGGATGCGCCCATTTCTTCCATTAAATCTTTGCGGGGCTGTAACACCTGATATTCCCGGAAGTCGGCGGCAATAAACGGATCGGACAATCCTTTGAACAAAGGGTCGCCGGTACCGGCTTCGGTTTTGTGAACAGGATATACACCGAATGCCTGGCTGTTGCGCTCGGTTACTTCCGCAAAACGAAAATGACGGGCCACCATCTGGTAGGAATGGCAGATAAACATGGCGTACTTTGGCGGCGTGAGCTTGGCGGCGTTGTATGACCAGAGATCATCCAGAAAATTGAAATAGTTCTTTTCCCAGGTTTTGCCGTCGCTGTCGAAGGGGCTGCCGGGACCGCCGGTGGAGATATAAATATCGAACGAGAGATCGGGAATTTCGCCCTTGGCGCGGGCATCAAATACCTGATATTCTATCGGTACGCCGTGAAAGGCGCCGGATGCATCGGAAATAATATTTTTTATGCAGCGCATCCCCTGATTCGGGATGTTGTTATAAAGATCGATAATTGCTGCGCGAACAGGTTTTACGGTAAGCATATAATGTCAAAAAAATCGGTAAAACAGAAAATGCGGCTGTTGAGCCGCATTGAAAAAATGCAAGACGGAAACGAAGTTCCGTACCTGGATAACGGCTGAGAAGCTACCGAGTTGCATCGTTGCCATCACCCTATTGGACCGTTACACGGCTTTCTACAAATACCTTGCGATAAACAGCGGAATACTGCCGCCACCGGCCGTTACATTCGCCAGATTGGAGGGCGAAGTTCTTGTCAGACAGCCGCCCATCATCGGTCCGTTAAGATACGGATCAAAATCGATAACTGTGTTGACCGATTCCCAGCTTCCGTTTATGTTCAGCAGAAAAGGTTCGCGTCCTATTTCGATGGTTTCCTGAACCACGTAATCGAGCTGTAACGCTTGATTGACGGCCGTTTCCCAGGTGCCCTGAGACTCCTGAAATCCGAGCACCACGCCATGCCCGCCGTAGTCGTCGTTCGGCTTCATAATGAACATGTCTTTGTTGCGGCGGATGAGTTCAAGAAGATCCACATCGGTGCCCCGGTAGCGAACTCTGGCGGCCCGGAGTTTTCGTGTCCAGGGGATGTGGGTACGTATGGCCTTCAGCTCCCGGTTGTCGAGTACCCGGTTGTATTCGGGATCGGTGAGAAGGGAGAAAATCATTTTCTTATGCACAAGCTTGGACCGGAAGGAATTCAGGTAACAGGTTTTCTGGGCCTTGTAACCTTCCAAATAAGCGGCGCAGTCGTACTCGATCTCAAAAAACTCGTTCATCAGCAGCCTGCGGTAGAGAATGTCGATTTTCCGGCCGTTGGCGTAAATCCAGCCGTCCCTGCATTCCAGCTCGCGGGGATCGCAGATTTCGGTGGGATATCCGTGCCTGTCCATGTAATCTTTAATCAGATGGAATTCCGGCAGCGTGGGCACGTCAAGATGGTCCACAATGGCGAAGGCCGGTTTCTCTTCGGTACCGCAAAATTCTTCGTGATAAATGCGGATCAGCCCCTGCATGGTGTGCTCGAGGGGCGAAACAAAACGTACAGGATAACGCTCGGTGAATTTCTGAAAAACCGGCAGTTTCTGGTAAATTTTGGCCATCTCGTGCATATAGCCGATGCCCGCCGGAACCTCGGCATTAAGCTCCACAAAGCGGAACGAGTTGGCCGTCAGAAAGGCATCGAGCCGGGCGGTGGCCGACATCCGGATTACGTTGGTCGGGATGGCACAAAGGGCTATTTCATGATCCGACAACCCGAGTTCTTCCAGCGTTGAACGCTTGTTAAAGGTAGCCGAAGCTACTTTGAGGATAGCCTGCCTTATCGTATAAACCGTATCCTGAATGTACTGATAGGTTTTTTCGCCCAAAACCATCGGACGCAGCGAATGGCTGAGCGGCCGCCCGCCGAATAAAGTATTGTGTTTTTTTTGCAAGTCGAGCAGCATCTCATACTGCTCGCTTGCCGCAGAAAGGTCCGATGAAATCAGATGATTATAATAATCAACGGCAGGCTTACTTGGATTTAACATCGGGTTCCATCACTCCGTTAGCAGTAAACTGGCGTTTGCGCTTTTTCTCGAGCGCTTTTTCCACAGCAAATTCGGTCATGTGCTTCACAATCCAGTTGAAGTTTTCCACCCCGACCGAGTAGTAATCGGCATCAGGTGCGGGGTTCATGAAATCGATAGCGTAGGGAATTCCGTCGCGCACGGCAAATTCCACGGTATTCATGTCGTAACCGAGAGCCTTGCAAAGGGCGAGCACATCTTTTTCCATTTTTTTGAAGAGCTTGTCCGGCACCTTGTCGTGGGAAACATCATAATAACGACGGTGCGGTTCTGCGTCCGGATTGTAGCGCATAATCTGGGTGAACTTGCGCCCGATACCGTAACAACGGAAATAATCCTCAAACTGAATGCCTTCCTGCAGCATCATACAATCGGTGCCCGACTCATTATAGGCTTTGAAGAACTCGTTCGGATTGTCACACTTCGTAACGGCACGCCATCCGCCGCCGTCGAAGGGTTTCAGGAAGCAGGGAAATCCGACATACTCAAAAACATCATCCCAGTTAACCGGGAATTTGAGGTTGCGGAATGAATTGGATTCGGTATTCGGCGGATGCTGATTATGCGGAAGGATGACGGTCTTGGGTACAGCCACCTTCGCCTGCTGGGCAATGATGTTGTCTATGAATTTGTCGTCGGCGCTCCACCAGAACGGATTGTTGATGATGTAGGTGCCTTTCAGCGCGGCCCATTTGAGATAGGACCGGTAGAAAGGGACTTCATGGGAGATGCGGTCGATGATAACATCGTATCCGGGATCGGCATCCATATTTACGGCTTCAAGCTCCACAAATTCGGCTTTGATGTCTTTTTCGCCGTATTCCTTATTTATATTGTGTACGAGGGCATCGGGAAATGTGGTTTCCATCCCTCTGAGAATTCCAATTTTTTTCATAGCTGAATGTAGGTGCGTTAGTGAATATTCTTGTGAACGGTGTTCGTCTTCGGCCGCCTTAAAACAGGTGTTTGGCAATCATGCCGCGCCAGGCGGGCCAATCGTGGATTACGGCGGGGCCCCAAACGTCAAGTTCGTACCAG
>PXDL01000563.1 GCA_003566395.1 Balneolia bacterium
CCGGCGGCTCCAACGATATACGCGGCTGGGCTCCGCTTCAGCTGGGCCCGGGGCGCAACGATCCCGATGAAACTCCTATAAACGGAGGAGATATAAAGCTGGCCGGGTTTCTTGAGTATCGCAACACCTTTTCCCGTAACTTCCTTTCAACCAACTGGATTTTTGCAGTCTTCACCGATTTTGGTAACGTTTGGACGGGCCCAAGAAACGAAATTGATGAAGGCAAATTCACTATGAACACCTTTTGGAACGAAATAGCCGTAGGCTCCGGATTCGGTCTGAGGCTCGACTGGGATTTTGTGGTACTTCGATTCGACATAGCCTACCGGGTTACCGATCTCGGTAACGAACCCGGAACCGGCATCCTTGACCGTAACACCTTCCATTTCGGAATCGGACATTCTTTCTGAGCACGCTTAGCTACCTGCCCTATGAAATCATCTTTTTTCAACACTCTCCGCAAGCAAAGTTCCATAATCTTCAACTCACGGTTTTTCAGGAGTCTTTCCCATCTTGAAGCTTATGAATTCATCCAGCTTTGCCACCGCAGAACCTACAAATCCGGCGAGTATATTTACCATCAGAACGATCCCGGTAACGGCTTTTATATTGTGGAAAACGGCACGATAGAACTTATTGTTGAAGATGAATCCGGTTCGGCCACGGGAAATTCCATTGTGCTCGGCCCGTCACAAACCTTCGGCAATATGAGCCTGAATTATAAAATGAGGCGGATGTCATCGGCCAGTGCTACCGAAGACAGCGTAGCACTCGGTTTTTTTAATCCGGATTTTGACGTGCTTCAAAAACGCTATCCTCAGATTGCACTAAAAGTACTTACCGAAATCAACAGGGTGATGGCGATGCAGCTCGAATCTACCATTCATGAGCTGAGCAAACGAAGCAGCGAAGCAGACGCCCTGCGCCTTCAGTGCGAAATGTTCTACACCCAGGATGATGAAGAACTTTTATAAATGCATCTTTTTCACACTTCAATTACTACCGATCAATGGCTATAAAAAAAGGGACCGAAACGACCCTTCGTATTGAATCAGCGGCTTATGAGGGAAAGGGTTTCGGCAAATTGAACGACCGTGCCTGCTTTGTGAAGAATACCGCCCCCGGCGACCTTGTGAGCCTGCGCATCATAAAAAAGCGTCGTTCATTTTTTGAAGGTCAATTAATTGAGGTGCTCGAAAAAGGGCCGGAGCGCATCACCCCAAAATGTAAACATGCCGAAACTTGCGGAGGCTGTACATGGCAACATGTTGAGTATGAAGAGCAACTGCGGTTCAAACGGCAGCATGTGGAAGATCACCTGCACCGCATTGGCGGGCTGCGCGACCTCAGGCCGATGCCCACCCTTCCGGCTCCCGAGCAGTTTCACTATCGCAATAAAATGGAGTACTCGTTCGGCGACCGCAGATGGCTCACGCGGGAGGAAATAGACAGCGGAGTTGAGTTTAAGGATAAAGATGTGGCGGCAGGGATGCACGCGCCCGGCCGTTTCGACCGCATTCTCAATCTCGAAGAATGTTTTCTCCAGATTCCGGTTTCGTTTCAACTCCTGGATTTTGTCCGAAGGTACGCCCTTGAGCATAATATCCCTTCATTCAGCCCTGTGAAGAAGGAAGGCTACCTGAGAAACCTGATGATACGGAACGGCTATTATACCGGCGACCTGATGGTCAATGTGGTCACGTTCAGGGATGAACCCGATACTATGCAGGCGCTTACCGATGCCCTTCTTGAAGCGTTTCCGCAGATCACGACGATCATAAATAATGTGAACGATACGCACTCCCCAAGTTCCGAAGGTCGTTTCCAGCACGTGATGTACGGTCCGGGCGTTATCACCGAAAAACTGGGCCCGCATACCTACACCATCGGCCCGAACACCTTTTTCCAAACCAATACGCTTCAGGCCGAGCGGCTGTACGAAACGGCCCGCAACTTCGCCGAACTCAAACCCGGCGATCTGCTTTTCGATCTCTACTGCGGTGTCGGTTCTCTCACCCTGTTTAATTCCGGTTCGGTACAAAAGGCGGTGGGCATAGAGGTCAGTCCGGTTTCTGTGGAAAATGCTAAGGCCAACGCCTCGGCGAACAACGTCACCAACTGCGCCTTTGAAACCGGCGACATGAAAGATGTGTTTACAGATCGCTTTATTTCAAAATATGGCAAGCCTGACGTCATCATTACCGATCCGCCCCGGGCCGGAATGCATCCGGATGTCGTTAAAACCCTCATCGAGCTGCGCACAGAACGGCTGGTGTATGTAAGTTGCAACAGCGCAACCATGGCACGCGATCTCGCCGATCTGAGCGAATCCTACACTATCGAGAAAGTGCAGCCGGTTGATATGTTCCCGCAAACGTACCACATTGAAACCGTTGCTCAGTTAAAAGCTAAACCACAGCCCTGATAATGCTGTACCTGAATTTAGTATTTTCCCGAAACATCACTTCAGCCTTCAACCACTATGGGTAAGACAATAGGTATTATCGGCGCCGGAATCGGCGGACTCACAGCAGCGGCCAGGCTTGCAGCCGACGGCCACTCCGTTAGTTTGTGGGAAAAAAACGGGCGGCCGGGCGGCAAAATGAATGAAGTTCGCGAATCCGGGTTCCGTTTCGATACCGGTCCGAGCCTGCTTACCATGCCCCATGTTGTTCGTGAATTGTTTGAGTATTGCGGCCGGAATGCAGACGATTACATTGAATTAGTACCTGTAAACCCGCTATGCCGCTACAACTGGCAGGACGGAACCCAGTTCGATTGTTCCACCGATTTACAGCATACACTGGCCCAAATTCAGGAATTTGCTCCCGAGGATACCGAGGAGTACATCAAGTTTTTGGGCTACACCGCCGATCTGTACCAGAAAACTGCGGGGACCTTCATCATGAATCCGCTTCAAACTATAAAAGATCTGCGCAGCCTGAAGAAATCGGATATTTTTAAGATTGATGCGTTTCCGACCGTCAGCACACGGGTTGACAGGTGTTTCACATCACCCTACCTGAGGCAGGTTTTCAAGCGCTTCGCCACCTACAACGGCTCTTCTCCCTATCTGGCGCCTGCTACCATTAATGTAATTGCCTATGTTGAGCTGTGTCTTGGCGGGTATTATTTGAAAGGAGGGTTGTATCAACTGGCAACTGCGTTGGAGAAACTCTGCACCGAACTGGGCGTCGATATCGTGTATGATACCGAGATCAGGAGCATTATCACCGAAAACAAAACAGCCAAAGGGGTAAGGTTTGAAGACGGCAGCCGGACCGAAACCGATGTGGTGTTTTCGAACTCCGACGCCACCCACACCTACCTGCAGCTGCTCGATGAAAACAATCTCAAATACAAACAGCAGCAAAAGATTCAATATATAGAACCGTCCTGTTCAGGTTTTGTGATGATGTTGGGAACTTCCGTGCGCTTCGAAAAATTGGTGCATCACAATATTTTCTTTTCGAAAGATTATGAAAAAGAGTTCACCGAAATATTCCACCGTAAAGTACTGCCCGAAGATCCGACGATTTATATAGCAGACACGTCCTACACCGATGCCGGCCATGCACCTGAAGGCGGATCGAATCTTTTTATCCTTGTCAACGCCCCGTATCTGACCGAAAAGTTGAGCTGGAACGAGCAAAAATGCCTCGAGTACGGAGACATCATCATAAATAAGCTTGAACAGCAGGGACTGGATGGTTTGCGTGAACATATTGAGGTCCGGAAGCACATCACCCCTCAGGATTTTTACGATCTCTACCGCTCCAATAAAGGCAGCATTTACGGCACCTCGTCGAACCAGCAGTTGTCGGCGTTTATGCGCCCGCGAAATAAATCTCCATACATCCGGAATCTGTATCTGGCCGGCGGCTCCACGCATCCCGGTGGCGGAATCCCCCTTGTAATGATGTCTGCGCGGCATGCCGTAACCATTTTTAACCGGGAACAGTAGATTCTGCTTTCGTCAATCATTTCCGGGAATCTGCGTGGAATAAAGCCCGCAGGTCTATATATTAACCGGCTTACTTTCCCGACCGGCAGCCGCCGGTTCCGGACTTCTGTTATTCTGAAATTAGTAGTTAAAATTCATGTCGGAAAAGGCTTCTCGCGGTATTGTTAACGTCATTTACGCTGTTCTGATCACGCTCGGTTTGTTCATGCATATGAGCATTTCCGGCATGGAAGTCGGCAGTCTGATCATCGGTATTTTCACCGAACTGAGCGGCATCGTAACCTTCCTTTCCAAGGTGTTCTCGTGGCTGATCGCATTTATTTTCCGATCGCACACCATCTTTATGGCCGGAACCATTTTAATTCTGTGGTTCGTGGTGCTTCCCATGCTTGTGCGCTATCGTATTATTCTGATACGCCCCACCCTGATGCTTTCCATAGTGGTGACGCTTTACCTGTTTCTCGGATTGAAAATGTTCGGATTTGTGGCCCTATAAGTTCATTTTGCGGGATTGAAATCCACCTTAAACGGGTTCAGTTTGATGCCTGTATGATGAAGACATCCATCCTGTTTCCGTACGCATCCAAATAATTACACCTATGGCTTTCAGTTGGAAACTTGAGTCGATTCCGCCCCATGATTTTTTTATTTCACTGGATATCGATTCCTATTTTGATAAAGAACACGATCCGTTCGAAATCCCCGAAAAAGGCATGCTCAGGCCTATCCCGCTGAAAGACCGGGATATTGCCGTCCGGATTCATTTCAACGGAGAGGTGGAGTCGCCTGTGTTTCATATCGAATGCGAAGAACCGCTGGATGATGCCGACATTGAAACGGCAAACCGCTCGCTCAGCCGAATTCTGGGCACATCCATGGATTTGCGTCCGCTCTACGAGCAGGCCGCCGGCGACCCCGTACTTTCTCCCATGTTTACCGAGGCCCGGGGATTTAAACGGATGGCGCGAGCCAACTTGTTTGAAGATGCCGTAAACCGCATCATTATTGCGCAGATTCAGCACAAACCTACGGCCAAAAAAATGGTGTACGGAGTTCGTGAGCAATACGGCTCGCGCCTGGAAGGCAGTTTCGGTCGTGTTAGCGCCTGGCCTCGTCCTTTTCAGCTTATGAAAGCCGACCCCGTGACCCTAAAAAAGCACGGACTCTCTCTGCGTAAAGGCGAATACATCGTAGGGCTGGCGCATTTGCTGGTTTCGGGTGAACTAAGCCTTGATGAACTTGAAACCATGCCGCCCGACTTATTCTATGAAACGGCTACCGGTATCCGTGGTATCGGCCCGACCACCGCGCAGGATTTGATGCTCTTCCGGGCCCGCCCCGATGCGGCTTTTCCGAGCACCGTCACCAAAGGTGAAGAAAAAGGACTGCGCCGCTGGATCATTTATTCCTACGGCGGAGACCCGAACAATACTTCGGAAGCCGAATTTCAGGATATAATTCGAAGCTGGAAAGGCTTTGAAGCTCTTGCGCTCGAATACCTGTATCTCAAGTATGTTTTGGGAGAAAAACAGAAACGGTACAAAAAAGGATAACCATTCCGGGTCAAAACTATGTTCGGATTCCTGTATTTTGTGCCTTTGAAGTTGTACAGCTTCAATGCTATTATTTCTTACCGGATTACTAATTATTACTATTATTTAACCTGCTATGAGTAAAGACTTTGAATCCAGGGTTGCGGTTGAGGCGTTTAAAGACCTTAATGTCGCCCGTGCCGTTGTCTATATCATGATCGCCAGCGGACTTGTTCTCATTTTCCTGTTTTGGCTGCTCTACTTCCGTGACGGAGCTGAGACCGTTCCTGCCTGGGTCTATTCCCTGCCCACGGTCAACGCCGTTTTCAACAGCATCGCCACGGCATTACTGATTCTCGGATTTGTGCAGATCAAAAAACGCAATTTCGACGCCCACATGAAATTTAATCTGGCCGCTTTTGTAGCATCGGCCTTTTTTCTGATCAGCTATGTGCTCTATCACAATTTCATCGGCCATACCCCTTTTCCCGGCGAAGGCTTGATTCGTCCGGTCTATTTTTTCATACTCATAACCCACATCATTTTGTCGGTCGTGGTAGTTCCTCTTATTCTCTCAAGTTTCTTTTTCGCCTTCGCCGGCAGATTTGCCATACACCGCAAGGTCTCCAAATTCACCTTCCCCATCTGGATTTACGTCTCTGTAACCGGCGTGGTCATCTACTTCATTCTGAATGCCTATGTATAAACCTGTAACCTGTTACAGATTACAGAGAACAGCATCAGTTTTCAGTAACAGTAGAAGGTTAACGGAATGAATTAGGCAGTATTCAAATAAACTCTTGAGCAAGTCCTAAACAGACAAGCTGTCTGCATGAACATAGATGT
Source organism: Balneolia bacterium (assembly GCA_003566395.1). GTDB lineage: Bacteria > Bacteroidota > Rhodothermia > Balneolales > Cyclonatronaceae > Cyclonatronum. The sequence continues at coordinate 6,343 of PXDL01000563.1, forward strand.
TGAAAATTTGTTCATGGGTGTCGTTCATTGCCATCAGAATCAGGTTTCCTGATTTCCTGCCCTCTACCCTTTTTCCGGGTATAAGTATGAAAAACACCTTTTTGAGCAGCTGAGCCGAGCCATAATACAATAGTCAATTTATAATATTGTTATTGGATTTTGTCTGCTGTTTTCGTATCATTAAGTAAAGTTAATACAGAGGTAAACTCTCAGAGATAAGACGACTGAACAACATGAAATAAATATATCGGCAGATAGAACTGAACGAAGCCAAGGAGTTAATTATGTCACTAAACCCTTTAAACAGAAAACCTGAAGCAAACACCAACCACGGTTACTTTTTTCGCATCCAAATCGGACTTATAATAAGTATTCTGCTTTTCATCGGCCTGTTTAACATAAACATTCATGTTGAGCCGGGCATGAGTTATGAAATGCAAGAGCGGGAACTGATCGAGATGGAAGAGATTATCCAAACCGAAATTATCCACACCCCACCACCTCCTCCACGTCCTCCGGTGCCCATTGCCGTACCCAACGACGTTATTCTCGATGACGACCTGCTGGACTTCGACGCCTTCCTCGATATGGATAATGCGATGGCGGCAACACCCGCACCTCCACCACCTGACAACGAAGAGGAAGAAGAACCCGAAGTATTTGTAATAGTTGAAAATATGCCGGAAATGATTGGCGGGCTCGACGCTCTACAGCGCGCCATCGTGTACCCGGAAATTGCACGCAGAGCCGGAATACAGGGCCGCGTGGTCGTGCAAATAGTAATAGATACCGAAGGTCACCCCCGCAATCCTCAAATCGTCCGCTCGGTAGGCGGAGGGCTCGATGAAGCCGCCATCAAAGCTGTAATGCAGATGCGCTTCACGCCCGGGATGCAGCGCGGTCGCCCGGTTAATGTACAGTATACAATCCCTGTTCAGTTCAGGCTAACACAAGCCGATTAACACATCAACGACCCGGTGGTGATGCACCGGGTCGTTCTTTTTTTGATTTTAGTATCCTTCAGTTTATCCAAACCCTCTGCCCGCCGGCAGGGGGTTTTGTATGATAACCTGAGTTCGGTAAATAATGTCCTTAAGGGGAGTATAAAAGCCTTCTTTACCATGGATGTGAGTAGGTCAAGGAATGTGATCAGACTAAACATCCATCAAATAGACCGCGATGCGCGAAGCCCCAAAGTTGTACGAAGGGTGTTGTATGATAAAATTATCTTGCTATCCCGGGGAAGTGTTTTCAAATGCCCCAATAAATCCGGCCTTGTGGAAAAATGGCGCAGGTCGCTTCGCTCCCAATGGTGAATGGTGAATGGTGAATTTTGAATTTTGAATTTTGAATGACTTTCACAATGAAAATTATTCAAATAAAATCTCTGGATAAATTATATATTACTAATGATTTACAACTGATACTGTTCACTGATACTGTAATCTGAAACTTGGTCCGCACAAAAGGTAA
>PXDL01000574.1 GCA_003566395.1 Balneolia bacterium
ACTCTACCTCGTGCGGCTTCATCGCTTCAAGCATCTCTTTCCAGAGACCGGCATTTTCCACCGGCTTTTTATCCGCTTTTTTCCATCCTCGTCGCTGCCATCCTGCAATCCAGTTTTTCTGGAATGTATTGATGATGAGCGCGCTGTCGCTGTGGATTTTCACCCGGCAAGGCTTTTTTAGCTTCTTCAGGGCCTCAATCACGGCCCGCATCTCCATTCGGTTGTTCGTAGTGTTTGCCTCGCCCCCGCTCAGCTCAAGTTCTTTGCCTTTCCATACTAAAATGGCGCCCCATCCGCCCGGACCGGGATTTCCGCTGCAAGCGCCGTCGGTGTAAACAGTAACTTCTGGTTTGTTCAAAAAATTGGTTGTTTGAGTTTTATGATGATGATCAATTCAGAGAAATCAGGCCCTGATCCTTCAAAACCTTGACAAAAGTGGTTTAAACGCCTGTTTGTAGGCTGCTGCGGCTCCCTCAACTTCCGAAGTCCAGGACCGGTTAGCCGGATCGAAGCGGTAGATGATATCCCGGCTTATTACGGGTAAAGCTGGATTTCGGCAAGACTTCAGCGCCTCTATCAATGTTTCCGGGGTTCCGCCCTGCGCACCTATACCCGGAATTAGCAGCGGCGCATCCGGAAAAAGACCGGCCGGACCGGTCAGCCGCTTCCCATGAGTGGCCCCAACTACCATTCCGATCGTCCCTGCGGTTTCCGGTTCGCGTTGAAGCTCAGCCAGCTTTAAGGCGATGCTGTCCGACAGGCTGGTGCCGTCTTCAAACCTGCGCATCAAAAAATCGGAAGCACCGGCATTGCTGGTAAGCACCAGGGCAAATACGGCGCGGCTTTCCTCCTTCAAAAACGGCCGGAGGGTTTCCACCCCCATCAGCGGATTCAGGGTGACGGCATCGCAGTCGAAAACGCCGAAAAATGCCCGTTCATACTGCTCGGCGGTAGTGCCGATATCGCCACGCTTGGCATCGGCTATCACGATTTTCGAGCGGGGGACCATGCGGCGTACATCATTAAAAACCTGAAGGCCCTGCGTACCGAGCGCCTCAAAAAAGGCCAGGTTCAGCTTGTAGCCGCAACAATAGTTTGCTGTTTTTGTGATGACCTCCCGGCAAAACAAGCGAACGGCTTCCGGGGCGGAATGCACCTGCATCCTGATAATATCGGGAAGCGAGCCAAATTTCGGGTCAAGCCCTACCACAAGGCTGCTGCCTGACTCCTGCACGGCCTGCTGTAATTTTTCAGGAAACGTCATATTTGTACTTCCATAGTCTGATTATTGAAGCCGAATATACTCAGCTTTGCAAACGCATTGCAAAAAAGGAGAATTACTTTGCCAAAAGACAGGTTTTGCAAAGCCTTCTACCAGTTTTTCATTTTCCAGACATGAAACAACCCCGTTGCACCCGCTACTAAAGTTGTGAGGATGAATCCGGGCCAGATGAACCCCGCTCCGTATTTAAGAGCAACTGCCGCGAAGCCAAGTATCGGCATGGAAACCAGAAGCGGGAGCAATGCCTTACCCGGCATAATGCGTGAGGGCGACATATCATACTGTTTTTTACAGTACATAAACAGCAACACTATATACAGCACATGAGCCAGCATCGTTGCCCATGCCGGACCCGCCAGCCCTATCCAGCTAACAAGCAGAATACTAAGCACCAGATTAAAACCGAACTCGACTACGCTGTACCGGGCGGTAATATCGCTCCGGCCCAACCCGAGCAAAATACTGTGCGGAAAGAAAAGCTGCGTGAGTACAGTTAACAAATAGATACGGAAAACAGGGGCCGAATCACGGTAACCGCCGAATAGAACAAAGAGGACTTCCTCGGCGAAAACAAACAGAACCACGACGGCCGGTATGAGCAGGAGCGAAAGGCGCGAGCTAACTTTACGCAGCTCATCCTGCGCCCCGGCAAAAGCGCCCGCCCTGAGCTTATCGGCGTATTCCGAGACAATACTGGCTCCTACAGCCGCGGTCAATGCTGTAATGAAGGGAATTTTCTTCGCCCCGATTTCATAAACGGCATAGCGGGCGTCATCCTCAAAAAATATCCCGATCACCCACTTATCTACCTGAACGGCGGCAACTGCGGCGATGGTAAGCAGAAAAATGCCTTTCCCGTAGGCCATAGATTGTGAGAGTTCTGCCCAAAATACCGGTCGCGACGGCAGCGCATCAATATGACGCAGGGCGAGGATAACCAACAGCAACACCCGAATGGCCGGGCCCGCCGACATAATCAGAAATACGGTGGGTATGTCCATGCCCAGATAGAAAGGCACGACGATCAGGAAAAACTCAACAATATTATAGGTGATGCTGTAGCCTACCAGCCATTTTTTCCGGCGGATGCTCACAAAGAGCGGTTCGGCTATCCCCGCAAAAACCGACAGCCCCATGTAGAGAGCAAAATACCTGAATGCGGTTTCAAGCTCCGTGATATTTAGTTGGGATGCCCAAAATCCGGCAAAAAGTCCGCCAATGAGGGCCGTCAGAACTCCATAGGACAATCCCAGAGCCAGGTTTACCGACAGCACCGTATCACGGGCGCCTGTCTTGGCACGGTAATAGAGTGTGCCGGCCAGGGTGTTCACGAAGGCGGGACCGAGCACCCCATAAAGCAGCCAGACCTTCCGATATGCCCCGTACACCTCTTCATCCAACAACCGGGTAAGAACCATAGCCGCAGCAAGCGCCATCACGATAGCCGCATAACGCGACAGCGACATGGCGCTGAGCTTTCGGTAAAACGACGAGATTTCAGGAATTACAGGCATAAGTACGGTTCCGGCTGTTCAGGGCGTCACACCCCCTGCTGCGGCAGATATCTCCGCAAAACGCTGAACAAGATAACAGGAAATCCCCTGTTCGCCATCATCCGGTCGGCGGGCAGTTTGGATTGCCGGATGTTCGAATTACCGAGGCCTTTTCTTCAAGGGAAGATTCCGGCTTTAGGGAAATTGGGATGTGGGCGGTGGGCGGTATGATTTGATCGTTGAACATCAGAGTTTCGCAGTTTTTTTTACGATGTTGTCCTTTCGGCAGCTCATCTCGGGGCCGGCAGCAGAAACCGGGAATAGTAGCTCCGGAATCGTTACCTTCTTTTCAAAAAAACAAAAGGAAGCTTAATGCGATTCGAAACCAAAGCCATACACACCGGACTAAAGCTCGGAAATCCTTCCAATGCTATTATTCCGCCCATTTCGCCAAGTACTATTTATGAGATAGATGAAACAGGGTATAACGAAAACGACCTGCTATACAGCCGGCTTGACAATCCGAACCGCCTGCAATTTGAGCATTTGATTTCCACGCTCGAAAACGGGGAGGCCGCTGCGGCTTTTTCGTCGGGCATTGCGGCTGCCAAAGCTATTTTAACGGCATTGCGGCCCGGAGATCACATCGTGCTTCCGGAGGATGTTTATACCGGAAACCGAAATATGGTAAACCGGATTATGGCTCCTTGGGGGCTGGAGCCGTCATTTATTGATATGACATCCATCGAAACCATCGAAGCGCACATCCAGCCCAACACAAAACTGATATGGATCGAAACGCCGTCCAATCCACTCATGAGAATCACAGATATACGGGCGGTGGTGGAACTGGCTAAATCCCGCAATCTGCTTACTGTGGCAGACAACACCTGGCCCCCTCCGGTCAACCAGCTGCCGCTTGAGCTTGGGGTTGACCTGGTTCTTCATTCCACTTCCAAATATTTCGGCGGACACAGCGATATAATCGGTGGTGCAGTGATAGCCAAAAAGTATGATGACTTTTTTGAGCGTATCCGGCTTAATCAGCAAATAGGCGGTGCAGTACCTTCTCCTCAGGACTGCTGGATGCTGAGCCGAAGTACACGCACTCTGGCTTACCGAATGAAAGGCCACAACGAGCATGCGTCAAAAGTGGCGGCTTATTTAATTGCCCATCCACGGATAGCGGATGTGTACTACCCCGGAATTGCAACACACCGGGGCCACGAAATCGCAAAAAGTCAAATGCGTGGCTTTGGTGGGATGATCTCGTTTTTAGTTGACGGAAATCAGGAAGCGTCGATAAAAATTGTGGGCAGCTCTAAACTGATTACACGGGCCACCAGCCTCGGCGGCGTGGAAAGCACCTGGGAGCACCGGCAGAGCAGCGAAGGAAAGGACTCGATTACTCCTGAAAATTTGATTCGATTAAGCGTGGGCCTTGAGCACCCCGATGACATTATCGAGGACCTTGACCGGGCCCTGAAATGATAAACCAAAATCGGACGTTTCGGACATTTCTTCGCTCTTGTTTACAGGTTTGAAGAAGTTGAGATTGTCGTCCCTTAAGTACTATCCATTTTGACCAGCAATTCCAGCACAGCTTTTGACCTTAGGCGAACCTGCCCCTCAAGCTCGATTTGCATCGGGAACGAATTGACGTGTGTACGTCATCAGCATTACGGGAATTCTGCAATTTTCATTCCGCTGATCAAGAAATTATGCCAAGAATTACATCAATCAGCTCCGCAATAGCCGAAAAAAAGAGCGTGTACCGCTATTTCGAGTTCATTTTAGAAGTGAACAGACTTCAATCCGGATGTCAACTCAGTTCAATTCCTTTTTAGTTTCTTTGGATTGATGCATTCCGGTGCTTAAAATCCCACATTCCATGCGATAATACATACGTGAATTAGTATATTCATATTTCTCTCCTGTACCCTGCCTTTGGGAAGGACTTTACCGAACCGTTCTATTGCATACGGGAGCAACTAACAGAGTCCATTACACACAAGAAATTATTAATATGTCGCAGCTTCATACAGACTTGCAGCAGGTTCGCAAGAGCCGGAAAATGAGCATACAGGATGTGTATGATAAAACCCGGCTCTCCCTCGAGAATATTGAAAAGATCGAAGACGGTTCGATCTATCATTCCGACCGGAACATAACCTACGTCCGCAGCTTCATCCGCACCTATGGCAGAGGAATCGGCATCAATGACAGCGACATGATTGAGGCTCTGGATAAGCATGAGGCCGGTTCTTATGACGGCTCGATCAGGACTACTTATCTTGGCGGATCAAAGGAAGCGCCTTCAGACACATCCGGAGCCGCATCGCCCGAAAAACCTAAAACCGAACCGCCGGCCTCCACAAAGCCGAAGTCGGTACCGCCGTCTCCCGGAAAAGAATCCACGCCCGGACCCTCAAAACCCGAGCCTTCGGTAGAGCCGGCTGAAAAGCAGAAACCTCGTCCCAAAGTTCTGGACGGTTCAAGCATAGGTCCCGGCAAAACCGGCCCGATCAATGTAGGAGGCTCCCATGTTTCGCCTCCGCCCAAGACCGGCGATGTTAACTGGAGTGACCTCGGCCGAAGAGCAGCCCAAAAACCTACGATCCCCGTGGTACCGATAATCGCAGGAGTGGTAATTTTGCTTCTGCTCGGTATTTTGCTGTATTGGCTGATCAGCTCGTCAGACGAGTATGAAGAAACGGGAGTTGTTCCGGACGCGACCGAAACCATTCAGCCGGACGAATCCCGCGCCTCTTCTCTGCTGAGCGACACCCTTGACGCTCCCGTACCTCCGGATCCCGCCCGTGCGGGTCAAGGCTCCCTACCCGATACGCTCCATGTGGTTGTGTATGCCGCCCGGGGAAATCTTGAACCGTTTCGCGTCAGCTCCGACACCTTCGATAACCGCCGCCCTTACTGGATAGAGCAGGGTAAAGGTATGCGTATTGCTTTCGTCAATGAAGTCCGGCTCTCCGGCAGCATGAACCGTATGCTTGTTCTGTATGATGATCGTGTGATTACGGAATTCGATGAAATCAATCAGCAGGGTGAACGTATTCTGCGCCGTTCGCAGTTTGAAAGTGATCCCTCACTGGAATCATTCACACAGTCTGCATTACCGGACGACATCTCCGAGCCAGGGGAAATTATAGACCGCCCGGTAATCAACTAACTCTTATTCAGCACATGAAGGAAGCAGAAGCCCGAAAGCGTATCGAGGCGCTGAGGGATGAATTAGAACGGGCCAACGACGCCTACTACGGGGATGCTAAACCCATAATGAGCGACGGCGAATTCGACCGAAAGCTGGAAGAGCTGCTTGCCCTGGAGCTTGAATTCGACCTTCAAACCCCCGACTCGCCAACCGTTCGTATAGGCGGGAAGCCTTCAAAAGCTTTTCCCAATGTAGAACATCCCGTGCCCATGCTCAGCTTGTCCAACACCTACAATGTGGACGAGCTCTTTGAATTCGACAAACGCGTAAAGAATATTCTCGGGCACAGCGATTTCACCTATAATACCGAGCTTAAATACGACGGCATGGCGCTTCGGCTGCGATACGAAAACAGGAAACTGGTTCTCGGGGCCACCCGCGGAGACGGTTCCACGGGAGACGACATCACGGCTAATATTCGCACCATCGACGACATCCCCCTGAAACTTCATAAAGACGCTCCCGATCTTGTTGAGGTGCGCGGTGAAGCGTATATGGAGCTTAAGGCGTTCGCCGAGATGAATATGAGGCGGGAAGAAGAAGGCCAAAGCGTATTTGCAAACCCGAGGAACGCAACGGCCGGTACCCTCAAGCTTCAGGATCCCAATACTGTAGCCGGACGTCCCATTCGCTTTTTTGCCTACGATCTTCTTCTTGAAGATACCGACCGCCAACTTACCCAAAGCAAAAAACTGGAACTCCTGGAAAGCTGGGGGCTTCCGGTATGCGGCATTCATGAAGAATGCGAAGATATAGAAGCCGTAAGCCGTCTTATCCAAAGCTGGAATGAAAAGCGCAACAGCTATACTTTTGAGACCGACGGGGCCGTAGTTAAGGTAAATCAGGAGCGTTTTCGGGATACGTTGGGCCAGACCGCCAAGGCTCCACGCTGGGCTATTGCCTATAAGTTTGAAGCCGACCGGGAAGTTACCACCATCAACGACATCACCCTGCAGGTCGGGCGGCTGGGCACGGTTACCCCGGTTGCCGAACTCGAACCCGTACTTCTTGCCGGAACCACGGTAAAACGCGCCTCTCTGCACAACGAAGATGAAATCCGCAGAAAAGATATTCGCATAGGCGATCGTGTGGTTGTTGAAAAGGCCGGTGAAATTATACCACAGGTGGTGTCGGTCGTAAATCCGGATGCCGAAGGACGTTCCGAGCCATTTCAGATGCCGGGGACGTGCCCGGATTGCGGTTCGGAGCTGGTGCGCCTGAATGAAGAAGTTGCCCTTCGCTGCATCAACCCGAAATGCCCGCCTCAGGTACGTATCCGTATCGAGCATTTTGCAAGCCGTGACGCCCTTGATATAGACGGACTGGGTGAGGCGGTCGTGGCTCAGCTCGTTGAAAACCGTCTTGTGGAAACCTATGCCGATCTCTACGAGCTTGGTTTTGAAGACCTTATACCTCTGGAGCGCATGGCCGAAAAGAGCGCCCGGAACCTCACCGACGCCATCGCAAAAAGCAAACAACAACCTTTTGAGCGGGTGCTTTATGCGCTTGGAATCCGGTTTGTGGGTAACAAGGTAGCCAAAGACCTCGCCAGGGCGTTCGGCACAATAGACGCCATCGCAAAGGCCACCGAAGAGGAACTCACCGCCGTGGATTCCATCGGTCCGCGTATTTCAGATTCCCTTCTCGTCTATTTCAGCACAGAGGAGAACCTTGAAATTATCAATCGGTTGAAACGCTACGGCTTGCAGTTCGAAGCAGAACAGCCAAAACGGGAGTCGGCTGTTCTTGAAGGACTCACGTTTGTAATAACCGGCACCCTGC
>PXDL01000035.1 GCA_003566395.1 Balneolia bacterium
GAGCGAACGTCGTTCAGGTCCTGCGTTAAGGTTTCGTCGGCAAAAAGATCGAGTTCATCAAAAGTGTCGTTGTGGCCCTTCACGCCGTTGCGCGAAAAATTAAAGGCGATTACAGCACATCCGCTGCGTGCGATTTCGAAACAGGCATCCGGGAAAGCCCCCCAATCCTTAAACCCTTTGAAGCCGTGCAAAAAAAGCACAAGCGGCAGGGAGTTCACAGCATTTGAAGGCAAATACATATCATAACAAATGGGCAGGCCCTCGGTAGATTGAATTGCACCCGATTCCTTTTTAATTGACGTATGTCTCATAATTTTAAACTCTTTTTATCCAATAATTTGGTGAGCTGACGCAGTTCGAACACTTCATTTCGGGTCAGGTTTCTCCATTTTCCGTTTCGCAGATCTCCGATCGTCAGCCCTGCATATATTACTCGCTTCAGCGACATAACCTCAGCACCGATTGCACTTATCATCCTTTTAACCTGATGATTGCGCCCTTCAATAATAGACATTCGCACGACATTTGCAAGTGTCTGATGCCGGTCTACTTTATATGCCCTGGCGAGCCCGTCTTCAAGCGTTACACCGTTGCGAAGCTGGGTGAGCTGATCGTCGGTAAGAATCTGATCGGTTTCCACCTGATAGACTTTTCTGATTTTATAGCTCGGATGCATCAGCCTGTGGGCGAGTTCGCCGTCGTTGGTTAGCAGCAGCAGGCCGGTGGTGTTGCGGTCGAGCCGGCCCACGGGATAAACCCGCTTGCCTGTCGCATTTTCGATCACGTCGATAACCGTGGTGCGGTCTTTTTCATCGCTTGTTGTGGTGATGGTGTTTTTCGGTTTGTTCAGAAGTATGTAAACAAACTCTTCGGGCTGAACTTCGTGGCCGTCCACCACCACTTTTTGCCGGGGCTTGACCTTGAACCCCATCTCGGTAACAAGCTCACCGTCAACAGAAACCTTTCCTCCGCTGATAAGCTGATCTGCTTCCCGGCGTGAGCAAACCCCTGCAGCTGCGATGTATTTATTGAGGCGTACCGGCTCGTCTTTTTCAAAACGCACTTCGGTTTTTTTTGATTCGGGAACAGGATCGTGGGTACGTTTTTTGCGGCGGCCGGCTTTAGAATCTCCGCGACGCCTGGGTTTCGGCTGATCTTCGGAATCCGGCTTGGGGGCGGACTCTCTTCGGTTCTGTTTTTTGGACGGCCTGCGGCCGGGTTTGTCAGGTTTCATGTTCTTGCTGCTCCTGTTCTTCTTCGGATTCATCCCGGGGATCGAGTCCGGCTTTTAGTTCGAGTATTAACTGCCGGTGCTTGGCCATGTCGTCGTCTTTGAGGATCTCTTCAATTTCGCGCGGCTTGGGAAGCTCATCTACCGAGTTCAACCCGAAGTGCCGCAGAAAAAGATCGCTGGTTTTATAGAGCAAAGCACGCCCGGGCCCCTGATTCCGCCCGGCTACGCCGATTAGTCCTTTTTCGAGCAGTTGTTTCACCACATATCCGGAATCCACGCCCCGTATATGGTCCACCTCGGGCTTGGTTACAGGCTGCTTGTATGCGATAATTGCAAGAGCTTCGAGAGCTGATTGCGAGATGCGGCGCAGGGCGTTTTCATGCTGAATATGTTCCAGCCACGGATAAAACATTTCACGTGTGGCAAAAGTATAGCCACCGCCGGTATGCTTGATCTGGAAAGCGCGCTGCTGTTCTTCGTAATCGCTGTTCAACTCGCCGATCAGGCTGATAAGTTCTTCTTCTTCCGGCTCGTACCCGTCGGCACGGGCAGCAATAACCGTTCGCAGGCCCGAAACCGAAACCGGCTCCGGTGTGGAAAAAATGATGGCTTCCACCACCTGTTTTAAATCTGTTTCTGCTTCCATAACTGGATTAAAATTGTCATAAGGCCGTATGAACCGGCTGCATCCGGTTGAGATACCACTTCCTGGGCGGCTGTTTTTCAAGCTGCTTTTGGTCCGGATTCACACAACACAAACCTGCGTAGCAAGATACACGAAATCATGAATTGTGAAAGCCGAATACGATCCGGCCTTTCGTTACCTGAAAACCTCGATGCGTTCGATGATCATGGGCTGAACGGGATGGTTGTTCAACCGGGGATCGTCGCGGTGAGTTTCGGTTTCGGCAATGGTATCTACCACATTCATACCCGAGGTTACCCGGCCGAAAACGGTGTATTCACGATCGAGCCTCGGCGTATCGGCATGCATGATGAAAAACTGAGAACCGGCCCCCAGTCGTTTATCGCCGACTCTGGCCATAGACAGCACCCCCCTGGCATGCGTCCGTTCATTGAATTCGTGCGGAATGGCACTAACAGGTCCGCCCGATCCCATTTCGTGTTTGGCGCCGTCCCGGCTTTTGGGGTCACCGCCCTGAATCATAAAACCGGGAATTACTCTGTGAAACCGGGTGTCGTTATAGAATCCGCTTTCGGCCCGTGAAATAAAGTTGAAAACATGAATCGGGGCGTCATCGGGATAAAATTCTATTTCAATGGTTCCCTGATTGGTTATCATCCGGGCCTTTACCCCGTGCATAAATCCGGCGAGTTCCTCAAGAAGACCCGATTCAGCCCTGGCTTCTTCCAGCTCGGTACGCAGATTTTCGATACGACGCTCGTAGGTGCGGCGCATTTCCTGATTCTCTCTTCCAAGCTGGCTTACTTCGCGTGTCAGGCGGTCCACTTCGGAGCTGCGGCAGCCCGGCAGCAGCATTACCGCCGTTACAAGCAGAATTATGGGCAGGGCGATGGTTGTTGATCGCATCATAGTAGAATCCATTTTCGGTTAAAGCGATTTCAAAATTTCAGAACCGCAAATATACCACTTCGTGCAATCCGGTTAAATTGAAAGAAAGCAGGATCCTTCTTCTGATTTTCTGCAAAAAAAAGCCCCTCCGTTTTGGCGGAGAGGCCTGAAAAAACTATAAAACTAAAAGATTAGAACGTATAGCCGACCGTCAACATCAATCCGCTTGTGGTTACGCTAAAGTCAATGGGTCCGAAAAAGTCATCGTCATCATCTTCGTCATCATCAAAAATATTGGAGAGTCCGAATTCGTAACGAAGGTCGAAGTGAAGCTGGTTCAATGAAACACCGCCGCCAAAGGAAAGGCCGAAATTCAGCGTGTTGATACCATCTTCGATGCTTTCGCTGTCACCGTTGAACTTTTCGGTGCCGCTCAGAAAAATACCTACAACAGGACCGGCCGTAAGATAGGGCGCAACGGGTGCATCTACGGGGATATTGAACCTGACAAGAAGCGGGATGTCGATGTAATTCAGGATCAACTCTGTGTCGCCGCCCTCAAAAAAGTCATCACCATCTTCGGAATCCTTCCCGCCTTTTTGGATGAACATTAACTCCGGCTGAAAGGAAAACATTTCATGAACCGGGATAATAGCGTAGGCTCCGACAGCAAAACCCAGCCGCATATCGGAGGTGTTATCGGCGCTGAATCCACCGCCGCTAACACTTGTTTTAATATTATACAGGGAAATTCCTGCTTTGGCTCCAAAACGCATATCCTGATCTTGCGCCTCGGCCTGATTGAAACTAAAAAAGATTAGAATCGTGGTTAGAATAGCTGTAATTACGTATTTCATGTTTACGAGATTAAGTTTGAGTTAAACACATTCACCGTGAATGCTGTAATAAATAACAGATACCTATAATGCGCACAAAAAGCATTTATAGTGTCATCCCCCTGAATTTTTTTTGAAGGCTTTGCAAAACCGTTCATTTGTCCGACTTCCCCCTTGTCACAAAAATGTAGTCGGAGCTTGTTACGTCACTAATATTCTATATGAGAATCATTCAAAATCGGGAGCGCAGCGACCCACCATCACATCATCTCATGACGCAGCGTTACTCTTACCGTACTCGCCCCTTCGGGTTTGGTTTTATCGTACCAGTGCAGCAGATAATCGCAGAGCTTTTCAATCCGGGCCGTTTTGATACTCGCCGGAAGTTTCATCATACTTACCCACCGAAATTCCCCTTTCATCCGCTCAATAACGTCCGGGGCCGGACCCAGAACCGGGTATTCGGTCTTGGCCTGATGCATCACTTCGGTAAACTGCTCGGCTGCTTTCCGGGTCAGGACTGCATCCCGCCCCCTGAACTGAACATTCAGCAGGCGGGAAAACGGCGGATACAGCAGGGATTTACGCAGGCTCATCTCATGGCGGGCAAAATTTTCGTAGTCGTGCTTCTGCGCAAACTTGAGGGCAAAATGGTCGGGCTGCATGGTTTGCAGATATACCACGCCTTTTTTGGAAGATCTTCCGCTTCGCCCTGCAACCTGACTCAACAGCTGGAACATGCGCTCATTACTCCGGTAAGACGGAAACGCAAGTTCGGTATCCGCATTGATGACCCCGACCAGCGTCACATTCGGGAAATCGAGTCCTTTGGCTACAAGCTGGGTTCCGATCAGCATATCGGCTTCACCCCGGCCGAAGGCGCTTAGAATACGGTCATGGGCGTCTTTGCGGCTGGTCGTATCCTGGTCCATCCGCAGCACCCTTAATTCCGGGAACAACCCCTCAAGTTCGGTTTCAATCTGCTGGGTACCGCTTCCCTGCATCGCAAGGGCGGAACTGTCGCAAGAAGGGCAGGCGCGTGGTACTTTTGTACTGAAGCCGCAGTAATGGCAGCGCAGGTGATGCTGTTTTTTGTGATAGGTGAGGCTTACCGAGCAGTCCGGGCATTCGACCACAAAACCGCAGTCTTCACACTGCAAAAAACTGGCAAAGCCGCGCCGGTTATACAGCAAAATCGCCTGCTCACCCCTTGAAGCCGTTTCATGGACGGCCTTGTGAAGCGGCACGGCCAGAGGACCACGCATGGCGGAGCGGTATTCGCTTAGGTTGAGAACCGAGACGTCGGGCAGCATGGCACCGGAATGACGAGAGGGCAGCTTCAGCAGAGTGCTTTTGCCGGATGTGGTTTCATTCAGGCTTACCAGTCCGGGCGTGGCCGAACCCATCACCAGAACGGCACCGGCTTTCCAGGCCCGGACCGCCGCAACCTCCCGAACGTGATAGCGCGGAGCAGGGTCTGACTGATAGTACGATGAATCGTGCTCCTCATCTATTATAATGATGCCCGGATTGTGCAAAGGGGCAAAAATAGCGGAGCGCGCACCAATTGCAATACGCTTCTCCCCCCGCCGGAGAGCCTGCCAGGCTTCGTACCGCTCCCGCTCGCTTAGCCGGCTGTGAAGAATGGCCACCGTAGAGCCGAAAACCCGGTAAAACCGCCGGACCGTTTGTGGCGTGAGCGCTATCTCCGGAACCAGCACCAGCGCATCTTTGCCGGCATCGAGGGCAGCCTTGAGCGCGTGGATATAGACCTCGGTTTTCCCGCTTCCCGTAATACCGTACAGCAGAAACTTTCGGTAACGGGCCGTTTCGAGCTGACGGGTGATTTCATCGGTTACCTTTTCCTGATGCTCGTTTAAAGCAGACAGGGAATCGGGTTCGTACGGATAGGCCTGAAACTCCGGGGGCACTTCCCGCTCCCGCTTTTCGATGACGCCCTCCTTTTCAAGTCGTTTCAGAGTGTAAGGGGTAAACGATTCATCAAGGGCCGTCAGCTCCGTTGTGGTGGCTGGGAGCGGGTTTCGGGCGGCAAGTTGACTCAAGGCTTCCTCCCATTTGGTGGAAGCTTTGCCGGTATCGGCACCCCCGGTTTCCACCGGCCGGCCTTTCCAGAACCAGGCCTGTTCCGTTTTGGGCTTGAGGTCGAGCTGAGGTTCATCCCACAGCTCAATATGCTTTTTTTTGCGCAGAGAACTGATCAGCCGGGCCGAGGATTTCCACCGCTGTTGCGCTTCGGCCAGAGGATAGCGCTCGCGGGACCGGACTTCTTCAACCAGTTCCTGTTCTGCCTTCGTTAGGCCGGAATAAGATTCTTCCTCCCCGATTGCCTTAATGAACGTCCGGGATGAAAAGTTGAGGCCGGACGGCAAAGCGGCCTGAATCACTTCACCCTGACCGCACACATAAAATCGACTCATCCACTTTGTTAGCTCGATCATTTCAGATGATAACACGGGTTCGGTATCAAGTAAACGCCGGACTTCTTTGGTGGAAAAAGAAGGCGTTTTGTCGTGAATCCGCACAATCATGCCGATGCTCATACGTCCGCGTAGCGGTACCCAGGCGCGCATACCGGGGCGGGCGTGTTCTGCCAGGGAATCGGGAAGCCGGTAGGTGAAGACTTCTCTAACGGCTACAGGGAGCGCAATATCGGCAAACATCGGATTGCTTTCTGGGTGATGGTGGTATGAGTTCGGATCGTGGACCTGCATTCGGCCGGGTGGCAAGTTCGCACTTTTGCGGCTCAGGTGAAAAACGGTTCTTGAAACTCATCATCGGTAACCGTTCGGCGAGCCCGGATGAAGAGGAAGTTCGGCAGCAATAGAAAAAAACACCGATTGCAGGGTTGAAGCCGAATCCTAAACAAGGAGGCGTTACCTCCGAAATCTACCGAATTACTGCCTGACACGCGATTAAAGGGGATGAGATTAAGGGTTTTTAATTATTAAAATATTTTAATATAATTATAAGGCAACGGTACCAATGCCTTACAGTCCAAAGGGGATATCCGGGTAAACGGTAAAAATGAAGTCAGGCGGGCAGGTCTGCAAAGCAGGAAGCTTGCCACGGATTTATATATGCAAACTGCATTTAACGACTGAACGGGATGAAGGGTTATCGACTCAGGTGCTTATTTCTTCCGGATTTTAAATCCAACGTCTGCATTAATCAACAATCAATTTTAATGCTTTCAATTATGGGACATAGCCTGCTAACAGAACAACTTAAAAACCGATCAGTATTTTTGCTCTTTCTCTTCTTCTCGATCACTTTTTTTCCGGCGGGGACGGCAGCGCAGTTTGCGGGCGGGGAAGAACGCTACAACGGTGAAGCCATGAATGAAATTCGCAATTTTGAGGACCCCGAAAAGTACAGCGGAAGCCTGGATGTCTCCGGATTTGACTTTCTCAGAGACAAAGAAGGTGCACCGATGTTTGCACCAAGCGGCAGTGGAAATCCTGAAAATGAGTTCTGGACACTTGAAAGTATTTCAGAAGGGCTTACCGGAAACGTTTCGGCTTTAGCGGTTTCCGGTGATGACGTGTATGTGGGGGGAGAGTTTTTAGAGGCAGGAAGAGTTTCTACTCGTTTAATCGCCCGCTATGACACCAATTCTGGAACCTGGCATGGCTTAGGAAGCGGATTAACAGGCTCCAGCGTAAGCGCCCTTGCGGTTTCCGGTGATTACCTATATGTGGGAGGGAGCTTTTCCGAGATCGGAGGGGTGCCGGCTAAGAACATTGCCCGTTACAATATGAACACCGACAACTGGGAGGCTTTAGGCAGCGGTATCACAGGATTCTCAATTAGAACTATCTTGATTTCCGGTAATGACCTTTATGTGGGAGGAAATATTTCGGAGGCCGGAGGCATTCCTGTAAAAAACATCGCTCATTATGATATAAATGAAGGAACCTGGTCTGCCTTGGGAAGTGGGATAGATAACCCTTACTCTGTTCAAGCCCTTGCAATTTCCGGCGATTCCCTGTATGTAGGAGGCAACTTTCTCACAGCCGGTGGTCTTTCATCCCCCGGTATCGCCCTTTATCATACATCTGACAAAACCTGGCATGCTCTGGGTGATGGAACCAATCATAGCGTTAGCGCCCTTGAGATTTCCGGTACCGATCTGTATTTGGGTAGGAGATACACGGAC
>PXDL01000347.1 GCA_003566395.1 Balneolia bacterium
GGATGCCAACCCGGCATGTATTCCCCGTTAATAACCTGAACACCGGTCAAATTTCCGATTTCACCTTCAAGGAGCATAGTGCGGATCATTTTCAGGACAGGCAGAAACCTGAATTGATAGCCTACCGCAATTTTTTTACATCCGAATTCTTTTTCAGCATTTACCAGGTTTTCTATCTCTTCCCAGCTATGTGAAAGCGGCTTTTCAACAAATACAAACGCACCTGTCCGCACGGCCTGAAGACTTACTTCGGCATGTAAGCTTGTGGGATTGGTTACAAAAACCAGATCCGGTCCGAATGCAAGGCCCTTCTCCAGGGAATCAAACTCACGGATTCCATAATGCGATTTAAGCTCAGCTCCCGGTATAACCTGATTAGTGGTTGAGAGTACCGGTACTGAACGGGTGGAACGGACAGCCCCGATTTCTATATCCGGTCTTAACTGCTGAAGGTTTCGCAGATGTCTTTGTCCGATAGAACCTAATCCTACAAATAATGCCTTCAAACTAAACTATGTTAGGAAGTGATTAAAGGTTGAATAAAGCTCAGGTTGCTGCGCGCTTCTGTTTCCCAATTATCAAATACGGGCGTTTCAAAAACACACAATCCTCTCCAGCCCTGCCTTTTCAGGGTTTCCAGAGCTTCCGGGAATGGAGTGTGACCTTCCCCTACTCGTCTGCTTGGCCCCCTTTTGCTTTCACGGTCTTTAATGTGAATTTCCTGTATATAGGGATGCAGCATTTCAAGTTCATACACCGGGTTGAACCCCAGGGCGACCGCATTTCCCAAATCGTAACATATACCCGGTGTTTTCTTTTCAAACCCGTCCAAAAATTCCATCAGTTCTTCGGCTGCAAGATCGGTTTCAAGAAGAATTGCTGTATGGAGTCGTCCGGAAAGCTTCTGATACACCTGCTTAAAACGCCGGCGTTTTTCAGGGGTGTTCAGGCTGAATTGTTCCATACAGGGCAGGATAAGCTGACTAACGCCGGCTTTTCCGGCTTCCACTGACAGATGAACAAGGAAAGCCCGATACATTTCTCCTTTTTCACTTTCTTCAAGCAAAGCACCGTTTATGAAGGCATGCGCACAAAGTGATTCCACTCTAATTTGATTCTTATCAGACAGCCTGAATATTTCATTCCGGCCGGTATCCGAGAGAATCGGGTTAGATTCACTAAGATCATCTACCAACCATTCAAGGGCCCCGAAACCGATGTTAGAAGCACGACTGAATTCTTCTTTCCATTCTGCATGAGGAAAAGACTGGAGCTCCTGACCGGGTTTTTCACTCAGCCTGCCCTGCATCATTCCCAGTGTAAATAGCTCAGAAGCGCTCAAATCTCTTTTTTTTGAAAAAATGCTTCCTCAACCAGTTCACACAAAATATGCCCCATCAGTATATGGCATTCCTGTATCCTGGCCGTAATTTGGGAAGGTACTTTGAGGCATTCACAAACCCCATTTAGCTTCCCTCCTGTTGCACCTGTAAACGCCGCATGCCTGATTTTTTTTTCAGCAGCTATCTCTAATGCCCGCAATATATTAGGACTGTTGCCGCTTGTGGTGATGCCGATAAAAACATCTTTTTCGTTGGCAATTGAACTCATTTCCCGGCTGAAAATATGTTCAAAACCATAGTCGTTGCCGATGGCGCTAATCGCAGAACCATTAGTTCCCAGCGCTACAGAGGCCAGCGAGTGCCGATCTAACAGAAAGCGAGAAGTAAACTCGGCCGAAATGTGCTGTGCATCTGCAAAACTACCGCCATTACCGGCAAAGACTATTTTTCCGCCCTCGCGAAGACTGGAAAGACAATCCCGTGACAAGGATTCAAGCCCTGAAATCAGAGCCTCGTCCTCAAGCATTAATTGTTTTACCGCGGCGGATTCCTGAATACGTACTTTGATTCGTTCACTCATCTACAGTTTTCCTTCTAATCGTTCAAGTGCAATCCAAAAACCTTCACCGCCGTTTTTGTGGCCCTGCCAGATTTCAGGTATAAAAGGGGCATCAGGACAGCGCTCTTTGAGAATTCGCCCAAGTTTATCGAAATCAATATCGCCTTCTCCTATTTGCAAGCCTTCTCCATTCACTCCCTTTGCATCTCCAAGGTGCATATGCGCAGTAAATGGGGCAATCCGTGCGCTGAACTCATAAACATCTTTGTTAAAATGAGTACTTGTAAGGCTGGAATGGGATACATCATAGCACATTCGCAGATTGAGTTTTCCACACCATTCTTCAATTTCCTCTATATGGACAAATAAATTTTGGTACCTCTGCCCACCAAAGTGCCAGGGAAACGGGGCCATCGTTTGAGGTATCAGTTCCACTCCGTCCATATCCAGCATTTTCAGACTTTCTGCAAACTGCTTATACAACGCCATTTTTTTATCTTCACCGAGAGGTGCATCCATCGTAAAGCCGCCAATATTAGCCACGATCATAGGGCGTTTTGTTGAAGGGAAAAATCGCTTTAGGTCACGCGTAATGTCTATAATACGCTGCGTTTCATGAATTGACTGCTTCCTGTAGGCGGCATCTTCGCTCGCAAGATCCATCAGATGGCTTCCGGCAAAAAGCTCCGGTGCATGCACTACAAAATCACATGAATAAGGTCCTTCAAGATAGTCGGAGGGATTCAAATCCATATCCGAATAGGAAAAATGGAACTCGTAAAAATCAGGTTTTACTTTTTGGTGAT
Source organism: Balneolia bacterium (assembly GCA_003566395.1). Classification (GTDB taxonomy): domain Bacteria; phylum Bacteroidota; class Rhodothermia; order Balneolales; family Cyclonatronaceae; genus Cyclonatronum. The sequence goes on from PXDL01000347.1 coordinate 2,709, forward strand.
ACTCCCTAAAATCATGGTATCTTACAGGAATTCCCCAGGGCCGTCCAAACCGGTATGACCGGGGTTTATATTCTTTTTCTGAAAGATCTGAAGGGAAAAAGAAGTCTTCCTCATTCATATCCCTTCGCAGGGTTTTCCCGATAAGTGCGTCAAAGTTCTGGGGCGACAGGCCCTGCCCCGGGCTCCGGACCACAAGATGACCTGGCTTAAGAACGGTTCCTTTTTTTAGATTTTGTGCAGCAACAAGGCTTTTTGACAAATTCTCCCGGTTAATCATCTCCCCCTGGCTGAGCTCTCTTTCCGGTTTTTCCTGCATAGCTTCTTCAATTTCCCGAATACCGGATATAAGCCTGCAAAATTCATCAAACTCAAGGCTGGCAGCATGATCCGGCCCTTCCATACTGCGATCGATGGTAAAATGGCGTTCTATGACACATGCTCCGAGAGCTGCTGCGGCAAGAGATACAGCGGTACCCCGTTCATGCCCTGAATATCCGGTAAGGGGATGTATTCCTCTCAGCGTTTGCATCCATGGGAGATTAATGTCGTGAAAAGGTGCGGGATAGGTACTGTTACAATGCAACAAAACAAAGCGGGTTCCCCGGGAATTCAGAAACGAAACAGTTTGCTTAACCTCCCCGGGTCGGCTCATACCGGTCGAAAGTATAAGCGGCTTGCCGGTATCGCAAAGCCTGGATATCAGCGGAATGTTGGTTAAATCGGCAGAAGCAACTTTATACGCTTCAACCCCGATAGACTCCAGCACATCCACACTTTTAATATCCCATGGAGTGCACATATATAGAATTCCCTTCCGTCTGCAGTAATCAGCAAGCTCCCTGTGCTGATCGGGTGAAAGTTCAAACCTTTCTAAAAGATCTACGACATACTCGGTACCCAAATCATCACTCTTTTTGTGGAGCGTTTTCTTGCGGTATACCTGGTCCATATGCCGCATTTGAAACTTGGCACAATCGGCTCCCATTTCAAGGGCTTGATTAATCATTTGTAAAGCTCGATTAAAATCACCGTTATGGTTGTTTCCAATCTCGGCTATAACAAAGCACCGACCTGCTCCAATGGTGTGGGTATTGATGCTAAATGTGGCGTTATCCGGCATAAAATTATTTAACTGAGTTGTTGTCTCGCTGACTCCAGGACTTTAGACCTTCCTGATCAAACCTGAATTGCCTGATTTGCAGTCCCATAGTTTCGAGTGATTTAATAACTCCGAATTTCTTAAACGGGCTAACATGAAACAGGAAAAATCCGCCGCCCCCTGCCCCCATTAACTTGCCTCCACTTGCACCATTTTTAAGAGCCGTTTTATAAATATGATCGATTTGCTTGTTTGATATCCGGGAACTGAACTGTCGCTTCAATTTCCAGGCCTCATTTAGCAACTCTCCAAACTTCATCAGCCTGCCACGTAGCAATTGATTCCTGATTTCATACGTGAGGGTTACATTTTTTTTAACCAGCTCTTTAACCTTATCCTGTGACATCATTTTCCGTTGGTTATCATGAATCATACCGGAATCATGCCCTAACCCTGTATCGCAAATTATCAAACTTTCTTCAAGTTCAAGCAACACACTCGGGTTAATTCTGAGCGGATGAATTACATTTTGCTCCATCTTAAATTCAATAAAGTTAAACCCTCCGAAAACAGTGGCATACTGATCCTGCCACCCCCCTGCAATTCCCAGGTAAATACGTTCTGCCTGATAAGCAAGCTCCGCCAGTTCGTAATCATCCCACTTATCTTGCCTGAACTCGTTGAAACACCCCAATATGGCCGCTGAAACGACTGCCGATCCTCCCAGGCCCGAACCGAGAGGGAAGTCCGAATTCAGGTAAAGTTCAAACCCGTAATCCGGCTGTACAGTTTTCAAAATAGCCTGGACTAAACGGAAACTTCCAAACCCCTTTACTGCTTCATCGATATTGACTGCATCAAGGGTTTCATCCAAATCTTTTGAATGTACGATAACCCTTCGATCGGCTCTTTTGCGCAGAGTTGCATGACTATACAGAGAGATCGTAGTGTTTATCACCGCCCCGAGATCTGTAGAAAAAAAGTGAGTCAGGTCAGACCCTCCTCCTCCAAAACTGATACGTACCGGAGAGCGTGCTCTTGCATAGGTTTTTTCTTCTTTCTGAACAGGAAGATGGTAGCGGCTTACTACATCCACGAGCTGCATTTTCTCGTTAAGCAGTGGAATCACCCGTATTTGATGATCAAGATACTTTAACAAAGATTCCCTTGAACTGCCTTCCTTAGCCCACTTGAAATCACGGTTCAGGCATTCGGAAACAGGCTGATTAACGTTACCATCCTGAATCAGTTTCCTTCTGATATCGCCGTCTGTGGCGATTCCGGTAATTTCATCTTTCCCATTGGTAGCAAAAATAATCCCGTGTTTATTCTTTTCAATATTAGCAAGAGCTTTCTTTAATGCCGAATCTTCAGTTACCAGGAAATGTTCGAGTTCAATCATGGTTTCGAAAGTTGATATTTTTGGACAAACCGGTAATAATCTTCCGGAACTCCTATGTCAACAAACTCATCCTTAAGCCTGACCGCCTTCAGTATTCCAGCTTCACACAATTTGGGTAAAACAACTTTTTCCATTGAAAAAACCGAGTCTGTAACACCTGAAATATGATCAGGATGCAATTTGTAGAGCCCGGCATTAATCAAACCGCTGCCACCGGATTTTGTTTTTTCTGAAAATCCGGTAATAATGTTCTTGTCATTGACCTTTACAGCCCCATACCGGCTCGTATCCTCCACCTCTAAAACTCCTATCGAAGGTGATTGTGCAGACACCATAGCAGCAGGCCCATCTCCGAGCCATGTATCGGCATTAATCACAAAAAAGTCATCCTTTATATTGCATTCATGTACAGCATTGGCTACAGCCCCACCGGTACCTAAGGGTTCAGGCTCAATAACGTAGCTCAATTTAATACTACCAGGTATTCCACAAGAAATTTCATCTAAAGCATTAATTATTTGATCAGCACCATAATACAACAGAAACAAGAAATCATCATATCCTGCCTTAATCCAGGATTTCAACTGTAACTCTAAAAATGTAGTGTCTTCTACAGGAGCTAATGTTTTAGGCGTTTGCTTGAGGACAGATTTTAATCTTGTTCCAAACCCTCCGGATAAAACAAGCATTTTATGATTATTGCTCATTTCAAATCGATAATTTTGAATTGTAAAAGATTAAATAATCACTAACCAAAATAACACCTTAAACTTTTATTGGGCCTGATAACAATACTCATCACAACCGCTGCATCTCCGCCATCCGACTGAATGAGCTGTCTTTGTCCGTCAGTTCTTCATACGTTCCCTGATCGGTGATGCGGCCGTTTTCGAGGAAGAATATATGATCGGCGTTGCGGATAGTTGAAAGTCTGTGCGCAATTATCAGGATGGTCAGCCGGCCCTTGAGGGCATCGATGCTTTCTTTGATCAATGCTTCTGACTCTGAATCGAGTGCACTTGTGGCCTCATCGAGAATCAGGATTCGCGGCTTTCTGTAAAGCTCTCTGGCAATGCACAGACGCTGTTTTTGTCCGCCGGAAAGTCTCACTCCCCGGTCACCAACTACCGTATCGTATCCGTCAGGAAGACTGTCGATAAACTCTGATATCCCCGCCTGTTCTGCTGCCACACGAATACCGGCTATATCAGTCTTTTGTGCTGCTTCGCCCGGCTTAAGGCTGATGTTCCCGGCTACGGTATCGTCGAAAACTACCGGCTCCTGTCCCACATAGCCAATCAAACTTCTCCATGAAAGCGGATCAATCAGCTTTGAAGAGGTTCCGTCGATCAGGATTTCACCGGCTTGCGGCTGATGCAGCATGGTAACCAAATCCATAAGTGTTGTTTTTCCCGAACCCGAGCTCCCTACAAAAGCGGTGGATTGATTCGCTTTGATATTCAGGTTCAGCTCACGAAACAGCGGCTCGAGTTCCGGTTTAAAACCAAACCGGACGTTCTCAAGCTCAATACCTTCTTTCAGCCCGTCAATCTTCTGCTGTCCGGATTCGGTCTCTGCGCGCTGAAGCTGATCAAATTCTTTCTCCACCATCTCAATTGGACCGATATAATTGATGGTACCGTGCCATCCGCTCTGCAGGGACATCACCTGACTCATGGCACGCTTAATCAATACCAGCGCGACAATAATCGGAGCAATTGCAGCCTGAAAAACCGTTAGCTGAATGATTATGATTACAATCAGCAGAAGAATGATAAACGGCTCTTTTACAGAACCGGTGAATGCCTTCAGGATCCCGAATTTCCGGGCGTAGGCAGAAAGTTTATCAATGCTGTTCGTGACCAGGTATTTTATGCTGCTGAACTGCCCGGTTGCCTTGAGATACTTAAACGCCTGGAGCTGTTCGACGGCTCGTTTATTCAGTTCAGTGTACTCGGTGGTGGTTTTGCGTGAAAGGTCTTTTACAACAGCGTTGAGTCTGCTGAAAATAATCAGATAAAACAACCCGGCTATTACGGCCATAAGTGCAAATTGCCACGACAGGATAAACGCAAAGCTCAAATAGAAAACCGTCATGATGATTTTAGCGAGAAACCCTTTGAAGGTAAAGAATCCGCTAATCAGCCTGTGCGTCTGCCCGATTAATACATTAATAAAATGGCCGGTATTCTGATTGCTGTAGTACGAGTAGTTCATCCGCTCGTACCGGTCGTACATTTTTTTCTTCAGGTCTTTCTGAAGATTCGTGGCAACCACGGTATTATAGGTTCCGGAAGTAAATTGAATGCCGCCCTTCACTATAAAGACACCGCCGATCAGCAGCAGGATTCCCGAAATCGACTGCTCAAGTCCGAAAAATTCAAGAAATCCGTAAAGCGTTTGCGTGATGGCATCCTGACTTCCGCTCCCGCCTGACCCTTCAATCATCTCAATAAGCGGAAGCAGCAGCGCAATACCTATCGTCTCAATAAAAACAGCAACAAGCGTAAATCCGAAAATGACATACATCCGGTACCCCAGATATTTCTGAAATACTTTGTAGAA
>PXDL01000374.1 GCA_003566395.1 Balneolia bacterium
TGATTCTTCAATGTCTTCATCCGTTTCATCAATTTCGATAATGCGATCGGCTTCGGAAGCTCCGGTGGTAGTCTGATGCTCTTCCTGTTCTCGCTTAATTTGAAGGGCGAAATCGGCCAGCTCGTCGGCAAGGTCGGCAATTTCATTACGGTGCTTATCTACAAATGAGCGCGCCCATTTTTTGAAGGCCGGATAAAACGCCGCATAAAGAGCAGCTCCGGAAGCAAGCCCAACCCACCAGAGATCAAAAACGAAATGGCCGATCAGAGAGCCGCCGATAAGGCAACCGGGCAGAAAGAGCCAGTTCACATATTCAAGTTGGTCCCAGGTTGTTCCCCATCCCTGTTTTTTGCTTACGCGTATCCGGAATTGTTTTCCGCGTTTCTGCATCAGCACCCTGGTAACATAGCTGTAGGTATCATCGGTAAACTGCCATTCCGTACTTTTTGCGGTGCGTCTGACTCTGGGTTTACCGTCGTATGAGCCCCAGAGATTATCCCACCAGGTGATGTCGTCTTCCGAAACGCCCTGCCGATGATTCAGCTCGGTAACAAGACTCTCCATGATTTCTTTGTCGGGCACGATATCCACCCATCGTTCGGCAAAAATTTCATCTCCCCTGGTTTTGATTTTCCCGCTATCGGTACGATGATGGGTTCGGCTGCGGGTTTTCCCATCCTGATGCAGTCCGAATTCACCGGCGGCCTGTTGAATCAGTTCGGGATCTATGCCCGATTCGGCGGCCACATCTTCCAGCTCGGAAAGAGTTAGGCCTTTGTGATTGCTTTTTCCATGCGAAAGTGAACGCTCGGTTTCGAGCTCGGCGGCACGACGGATAATCCGGGCTATTTCATCTTCGGTAAATTCGCGTTCAGACATACGGGAAAGGGTTGGGAAAATGGTAAACAACAGGCGCCGTTTACGATAAAAGGGTAATGAATGATACAAAAAATGCGCCACATATTCCCGGGTGAGTGGTCAATGCTGCTCGGGAAAATTTTGTATCCAGCTCCTGATTGCCCGGTTGTCTGCATAGCTCATCCAGCCGATATGGGCGGTATAGGAATTTCCGCTCTCGCTTGAAAGGGTGATCCGGTTACCCGACCAGCTAATTCCGGATAGCTCGGCCGCGGGAATAGTTCGGGAAGCGTATGGGGTAAAATGGATGGTAATTCCATTGTCATCACCGGTAAGCAGCATTGCCTGCTTCGGACTGAAGTAAGTGCGCAATATCATCACACATAAACCAAGCACGACAAGGCTGATGAGTCCGAATACGAGCGGATAGCTTGAGGTAAACGCTACATAAAAACACCAGCCAACCGCATACACCTGAGAAAACACGGCCGTCAGAAAAAGTTGTTTGTGATAACGGCGCAATCGCTTGAAATCAGGAGAGGCAAGCTCTGTTTCGGATGTAGTTACGGTGGCTTTCATGTCAGAGTGATTAGCTTTTTGGTGACGTAATGAATATAACCAGAACTTTAGTTCCGGAGAATAGTTGGCCTATAAGTGGTGCAATCGCTCCGGTATTGATTTTTTTCGGCATCTGATTTCCTTTCCATGCCGCTAAAACGACTCCTGATTCTGAAAAACAGAATCAGCCTTCTTTTGTATCTTCCGGCATGCGTGAACGAGCAACGAAACTGACAGAAGGCATACTCGGCAGAAAACGGCGGGCGCTGGCGCAGGCAATCACCCTGGCGGAAAGCACGCGCAAAGATGATATGGCGCTTTCACAACAAGTGCTTCAATCGCTGATGCCCCATACCGGAAACTCGGTACGGATAGGTATTACCGGCGTACCGGGCGTGGGCAAGAGCACGTTTATCGAATCTCTGGGGAGTCATCTTACGGAGAAAGATCACCGGATTGCCGTTCTGGCTGTTGACCCCAGCAGTCCCTACACGGGCGGAAGTATTCTGGGCGATAAAACCCGGATGCAGAACCTCAGCCGGATGGAGCAGGTGTTTATCCGTCCCTCACCTACGGCAGGAACGCTGGGCGGGGTGAGCCGGAAAACAAGGGAAAGCATGCTGCTGTGCGAAGCCGCAGGATACGATGTGATTATTGTGGAGACCGTGGGCGTGGGCCAAAGTGAGTATGAAGTCGCCTCCATGGTAGATTTTTTTCTTATGCTGATGCTCCCTAACGCCGGCGATTCGCTTCAGGGCATCAAGAGGGGAATTATGGAGCTGGCCGATTATCTATTGGTAAACAAAGCCGATGCTGATCAGCTCAAGCGTGCTAAAGCGGCCGAACGGGAATACAAGAATGCCCTGCATTTGCTGCGCCCGAAATACAGCGGATATACCACCGAAACCGCTCTTTGCAGCGCTCTTGAAAATCAGGGGATTGCCGAGGCGTGGGAGCATGTTTCAGATTACATCGCCAGGCTGAAAAACGACGGACACTTCAACAGAAACCGAAAACAGCAGCTCGTGCACTGGACACGCCGGTTGACAGAAGACCTGCTGCTTTCCGATTTTTGGGATCGCGAAGAAACGAAGAACAGCTGGAAATCCCTCATTACACAGATAGAGCAAGGAAACACCACACCGGTGATTGCGGGACGAGAGCTGGTGAAAAAATTCAGCGGAAGCTCATCCGGAAAATCAACAGGTTAAGTGTTGCAAAATGAGCTGGAAGGGCTTTTTCAAGCCGCATAAACGCGTTATATTTACGTCTTGGCAGGCTTTGATAGACCGGGTGATTTGGTCGTATTTATTGCCGGAGCAAAAATGGAGCAGCAGCACCCCGAAGCTTCGGGATGCGAGGCCTTCATTTTCAGGGCAAGGCAGAAGACGGCTAAAGAACTGTTTCGCAAAGCCTTCTATTCATGAAACCCGGATCGGTGTCATCATACTGAAGCTTCATCAACACGTTTTTCCGGTTATAATTAACGCTGTTATTTTATAGTTTAAAATCTCTCTAAGTCTTTAACTCCCGGGGCAGCCTGCTTGAGACGGCCGCACCGATTCAAAAAGAATTTTATTAATTAACTTTAGTCCGGGCAGTCTTTACAAGCATCCGGGCTTTTCAATCCAGAATCTATTAAACCGGACCACATGGAAACCATTTCTGAGAACACGTTTAAACCTCTTACGCACTTCACCGAAGATGAACAGATGCTGCGCGATGCATCTGCCGATTTTGCTAAAACCGCGGTAGCGCCGCTGGTGGAAAAGATGGATCAAGAGTCGAAGCTTGATCCGCAGCTTATTAAAGATTTTTTTGAGATGGGATTGATGGGTATCGAAATACCGGAAAAATATCAGGGCGGAGGCGGCACCTTTTTTATGTCGGTTCTGGCTATTGAGGAAATCGCCAAAGTGGATGCCTCCACCTCCGTGTTCATGGACGTGCAGAATACGCTGGTAAACAACGCCTTCTTGAATTTCGGGAGTGACTACCTCAAGGAAACCTATCTGCCGAGACTTGCGACCGATACGGTAGGTGCCTATGCGCTCAGCGAGGCAGGTTCGGGAAGCGATGCCTTCGCCCTGAAAACCAAGGCCGTAAAAGACGGGGACGATTACATCCTCAACGGAAATAAACTCTGGATTACCAACGGAAACGAAGCCGATATTTTCCTGGTGTTTGCCAACATCAATCCCGAGGCCGGCTATAAAGGAATTACCGGATTTGTGGTTGAGCGCGATTTTGAGGGCTTCTCGGTAGGTAAGAAGGAGGATAAACTGGGCATACGGGCCAGCTCCACCACCGAACTGATTCTCGAAGATTGCCGCGTACCCGCTAAAAATGTAATTGGAGAAGTAGGCAAAGGCTATAAAATTGCCATGGAAACGCTGAATGAAGGCCGGATTGGCATCGGCGCCCAGATGATTGGCATCGCTCAGGGTGCTTTTAATGCAGCAGTGGAGTATTCGAAGGAGCGCAAGCAGTTCGGGAAAGCCATTAGTGAGTTTCAGGGACTTCAGTTCCAGCTGGCGAGAATGGCTACCGAGATTGAAATGTCGCGCCTGCTCGTGTATAATGCCGCCCGGCTGAAAATGGCCGGACAGCCTTTCCTGAAAGAGGCCGCCATGTGTAAATATTATGCCTCTGAAGTAGCCGAGCGCGTTTCTTCGATTTCTGTGGAAGTATTCGGCGGCTACGGATTTGTGAAGGAGTATCCGGTGGAAAAATTCTTCCGCGATTCCAAAATCGGAAAAATCTACGAAGGAACCTCCAACATGCAGCTTCAGACCATTGCGAAGCTAATTCTGTCTTAAGTTATAATTAATTAAAAAACTTCATCTTAGCTGAAAAGGCCGGCACTGGAAAGTGCCGGCCTTTTCTATATCACACATGCTATTCACCAAAAAAGCTATTTTTCTGTGATTAGATTCACCAAATTTATATATTTTCAGTGAATACATTCACTGAAAAGACTATCTTTTAAATATTAAGTTCACTAAAATTATCTATTTTTGGTGAATAGATATCAACAAGCTGATGGAGTCATGATAGCGCGAACGCTCGAAGCACACATTAACAGGACCCTGCAAGGCAGGAAGGCTGTCATTGTGCTGGGAGCAAGGCAGACGGGGAAAACGACCTTGCTGCAAGCAATTATGAAAAAGAAGCCTCAAGCCCTGCATCTGAATTGTGACGAACCCATTGTCCGGAGTAGTCTTCAGGATGTGAACCTGGCCGATCTTCGGAATGTAATCGGAGATGCTAAACTCGTGTTTATGGATGAGGCACAGCGGATACGGAACATCGGCCTCACCCTGAAACTGATTACCGATAACTTGAAAGACGTGCAGCTGCTGGTTACCGGCTCGTCGGCGCTGGACCTGGCGGATGAGTTTAAGGAGTCATTGGCCGGAAGAAAGCGGGATTATCATCTTTATCCGCTGAGCTGGCAGGAATTGGCAGAACATGAAGGATATTTACAGGCCAAAGCTCAGCTGGAAACACGGATTTTGTACGGCATGTATCCTGAAGTGGTCACGTCTCCCGGAGAGGAGCAAGAGCAGCTTTACGAGCTTGCCGACAGCTATTTGTATAAAGACCTGCTCAGCCTCGGAGGCATTCGCAAGCCGGATGTATTGTCTAAGCTGGTGCAGGCGCTGGCTCTGCAGATTGGCAGCGAAGTATCGTATAACGAGCTTGCACAGATGGTCGGAATCGACAAAAACACGGTTTCAAACTATATCGACCTGCTTGAGAAAACCTTTGTGGTGTTCAGGCTCCCGGCCTACAGCACCAATGCAAGGAATGAGCTAAACCGGTCTAAAAAAATCTTTTTTTATGACACAGGCATTCGGAACGCGGTAATCGGCAGTTTTGCTCCCCTGGCTTTGCGTACCGATACGGGTGTCCTGTGGGAAAATTTTCTGCTGAGTGAGCGCATGAAAATGCTGGGAAATAACCGTATCCGGGCGGACATGCATTTTTGGCGTTCCGTTAATCAAACAGAAGTTGATTATGTGGAAAAACGTGGACGGCAATTATCGGCGTTTGAGTTTAAGTGGAACCCTAAAGCGAAGAAAAAAAAGGCTCGTGCATTTCTGAACAACTACGATGCTGAATTCAGCTTTATTGACCGCGAGAACTTCACGTCGTTTCTGAAACCGGACAAACGATAGTGGGAAATTAACTGGAGCACTATGCCTGAATCCGGAACACATCCGTTAATGAATCTGCCGGGCTGGCACGAGATTATAGAACAGCACCGTGAGATGAAGCCGGCCGATTTCGCCCTGCAGCTGCGCGGCAAATTTGGTGAGATGACCCCTTTTCTGGCCGAACAGCTTCACGCCTACCCGCGTGCCGAGAAGAAACTCAAAGGCATGCACCGCCCCGGCTGGATTTACCGGAAAACATCCCTTGAGCAAAGCAGCAGCTCGGCGGCGGCCCGGTACAAGGCCTCGCTTTTTCAGGGTGATGTCTGCTGTGACCTTACCGGCGGGCTCGGCATCGACAGCCTCGCGTTCTCCGAACGGTTCCGGACCGTGTATCACGTGGAAGCCGATCCGGATGTGGCGATGCCGGCGATGCACAATCTCGGCATGACGGCTGCGGGAGAAAACATCCGTTTTCATTGTACTACAGCGGAGCGGTTTCTGGAATCCTTTACAGGTACGGCCGATTTAATGTATATCGATCCTTCCCGGAGAGACGACGGCCGGCGTGTATTTCGGCTGCAGGATTGCACTCCGGACGTCATCACCCTTAAACCCCTGCTTAACCGCCATGCAGCGAATGTGATGCTGAAACTCTCCCCCGTGTATGATTTAATGCAGCTTAAGCGGGAAATTCCGGAAACCGACCGTATTCATGTGGTTTCTCTGAGGGGAGATGTGCGGGAAATTCTTGCTGTATGGGGTACAGATAATGGACAAAACGAAGCTTCGGTCCGGGCGGTGCTACTGGATGACGACGGGGGCGTTCGCTTTTCTTTGGAGCGCGGGATGAACGACTCCCGACCTGATGTGGATCCCGGAGTGCTTGAAAACGAAATGGTGCTTTTTATGCCCGACGCAGCGATCATAAAAGCAGGGCTTGCGGATCATCTTGCTAACCAACTGGGCCTGACGCACATTATCCCCGGGGTTGATTGGTTTCTCAATGAAAAGCCGTTGCCGGAATTTCCGGGACGGATGTTCAGAATTCTGGAGGTTCATGATTACAAACCCGGCCCGCTGCGAAAGAAATTCACGAAAAAAGGTCTGAATAGTGCGCACATCTATCGCAAAGCCTTTCCGTTGTCGGTACCGGAACTTCACAAAAAAATGCAGCTGCCCATGGGAGACGACGCTCATCTGGTTTTTCTTACCGACAGGAATAACCAAAAAAAATGTCTCTTTTGCAGTTTGGAAGAAGGTTGAAACAGAAGGTCTTAAAGAGTGGTTAGACGGTTGTTAATCCGCTGCCCTTTGTATTGCGTATTTCTGAGTAAAAAACATAAATCGTGTTATAGCTATGAAACTCGTTTCCCTATTTTTTGTATTCTCAGCCTTTCTTATTGTGAATGAACCGCCTACGTCTGATGAAGACATCTTGCCGGCCGGTCGGTTTTCCGAGTGCAGCCCCGAAGACAAGCAACTCCCCGAAGGATGGGAAGAACTGACCTTTCGTCGTATAGCGGAAACGAAATATTCACTTGTTGAAAAAGACGGCCGTACGGTTGTGAAAGCAGAGAGCGAGGAATCGGCCTCCGGACTGATCACGCGCAAAACTATCGATCTGCAAGAGTATCCGGTTATGCGGTGGCGGTGGAAAACCGAGCAGGTGCTTGAAGATGGGGATGTTTACTCCAAAAGCGGAGACGATTATCCGGTTCGCATCTATCTGATGTTCGACTACAGCATGCGCGAGCTGTCTTGGTGGCAGCGCAATCAGATTCGTGCCGCGCGGATTTTTCACGGCGAAGTGCCCACGCGCGCGCTCAACTACATTTGGGATACCCACAGTGAAAAAGGAACCGTCGTGGAAAACCCCTACACCGATCTGGTGAAGATGATCGTCATAGAAAGCGGTGATGAAAATGTGGGTAAATGGATGGAATATGAAGTGAACGTACTTGAAGACTACCGGGATATCTACGGTGGAGACCCGCCACCTATAGAAGGAATCGCGATTATGACGGATACCGATGACACGGAATCCA
>PXDL01000438.1 GCA_003566395.1 Balneolia bacterium
CTACTTGTGTGCTATATGTATATCATAATTTCATTTACTATATCTGGATTAAAAATAGGTGTTACATTAGTATTTTGGAGTGTGCAAAATGAAAGGGCGTACTTCTTTTTCTCCCATTCAATCGTTTTTGTAAATCCATGGTAAACAATATCATGATTGCATTTCCATCCATGGCTTCGTATTGCTTCATGTCTGATTTCGATATACCTGGGGTTGGTATAAAGTCCGGTTCCCTTAGCTTTCACTACGCTCTCTTTTGCAGTCCATAGATCTATAAAATATACCAGTTCCGAGATGCCGGTATCCTCGCTTTTTTGGCTTAACCATTTAAGTTCAGGTTCTGTGCACAATGATCTATAATCGTACAGCTCTTTACCGGTGTGTTGTTCTATATCAATTCCACAATCCCCACTGCTCATTATAAGTGCTATCATATCACCTGAATGACTCCAGTTGAACTTGATATCGATTCCTGTCAAAAAAGGTTTTCCAAACGAGCTATAACTCAAATCAAGTGCATTTGAGCTGAGAATATTTCTTTGCTTTAACAACCCAAATAAAAACAGCCGTGCCGAGATGTATCGGTCATGGTCTGCTTGATGAATAAATCGTTCTGCTTTAGAAATGTCAGCATCAGACAGGATTTCTATGATTCTTTCCCGGGAAACATGCCTTATAACCCATTCATAGGGTAATATGAAAACATGTGTCATGTATAGTCACCCGCAGCGATTTTAAAAGCATCATGATTGAAGTGAATACTGCCATCCTTTATCTTCAGCATAACAGGCAGTATCATTATGAAATGCCACATTAAATTACCTTTAGGCCAATCTCCAGGTCAAATTTAGTTTGATCTGAATCTGAAAGTATTACAGAGATGGCGGACGTCGGACTGAGTGAATTTGGATAGCGATCTTCAGCATTGGTTTCAGCTGATGTTTCCAGATCAAATCCATCCAGGTATCGCATCAAATTCAAAATATACTTCCAATTATGCTCTGCCTGTGGATTATTGAGGCCCATTTTAGTGACTCCGTCAGCTGCAATCTGGGCGGTAAACATTCCGGCTTCACCAAAGAAGGCAACCTTTCCATTACCGACCCGGGCTATGGCCGCCTGTAGTTTTTCGTTTGAATCTACAACTGGTACAATAAAATCAGGAACTTTCCCCGAATTAAGCAGGGATACCAGCGTATTGGTGTTAGAAGCGTTTACATCGGGGCCAAAATAAGCATCCTGTGCCTCAGTCATTACGGTATAGGTGCCTTCACCCATTACAAACAAGGGTTCAAGTTCGACCCCGGCAGTAGGGGTCCAGTCGAAACTGTGTCCGGTAAATGTAACGACATTAGGAGTTGTTTCCCCGGGGTATGAATAAGCGCCATTAGCCATTAACTCGTGATAAATGATGGATCCGTCGCCGGTTTGGGAACCAGCTTCTGCCATTGGATCGGACGAATTCCAAAAGCTTAAGGTGTTGACCTCTGCACCAAGTTGAATAAACAAGCCACCTGCCTGCATCATAATGCGTTCCAGTACTGCTTCATCAGACGGATCAGCATTTCCCGCCATAACGTCTTTTATTATAGGCAACTCAGTAAATTGTGCTTCCAACTCATTATAATACTCGGGATCAAAGTTATATCCGTTATCTAGAAGGAAGCCAAATCTTGCCGCCAGCGACTCAACCGCACCTGGAAACGGATAGTGGTCAGCAATTAGCAGCAAAGAACCGCCATTCTCTACCCAGCCGACCAGCGCATCGATCTCATCATCTGTAAATGCGCTCAAAATGGGACTTACCCAGTTTGTTTCCGGATGGTTCGTTGCGTTCACGGGATTAGAAATTACCAATATCTTAACTTCTGCAAGGTTTTCAGCCGTGAATTCCTCGTTAAATGCCGCAACTTGAAACCCGTCATTTCTTACTAAATCCGCAAAAGGGGTGAACCTCCCATCATAGGTATGAAAGTTATTGTGGGCTGCATCTACATAGATAGTGGTTCCAGTGTTTGCCGGATGCTTTGGGGTTGGGGCTACATAATCAGGGTCAAAAGATTGTGTAACAGCTTCACCACCCGGAACAGACGTGTTGTTGTTATTGCAAGCTGCAGCCAGTAAAAGAGCGATAAAAGCTACAGTAAACAGAATTAGTTTTGTTTTCATAAAATGGATGATTGGGTGTGAATGGTGAAGATTTTCTAAAAGAGGTTTATGTTGCATCTGCAATCATGCCGGGAAGCTTTTCTTTGCCTTCCTGATATGCTTCTTTAAATATTTTTTTCAGAAAGGCATTATCCATGCTTAACGTCTTGCCACCTGACTCAAAATGCCGTTGAAATACTTTTCCCACAGCATAGACCGATATTGCACCTGCAATCGAATAAATTCCTGCAGACAGAACCATACCGACTACCGGGATTGCAGATACAGCGGATTTGGACTTCATAGCGAGGTATACAGGACCAATACTAAAGACAAGTGATAGAAATGCCTTAACCAAAGCCTGTTTGGTTGGGAAACCAAAATTATAATTTTTAGCCAACTCATCTATCATTGCAATTTCCATTACCGCAATTCCGACCGAGTTAACCATTGGTGAAGGAACCACACCAACACCCGCTGCGAAAAGTGTATATCTGTTAATGATTTCATTACCACCCAAAGTCATTGCTGAATGAATCTCGGTTACCTTCAAATGTTTATTCATATCACACTCATTTAGTTGATGATGCCAGTTTAGATCTGATTAACTCTGCCACTTTTTCCAATTCATCAAAAATCCCAAAATGTGCACCTTCGAATGGGATATAATCCACCGTGTGCACGCTTTCGATTTGCCAGGGTAATAATCCATAAATGGGGGTTTCAACATCGGTAATCCCATATATAACACTCAGGGGCACCGAAAGAGGTGCAACAATGGGTTCATATGTGTATAGTTCGAGTGCCTGAATATCCGCCCGGATTACAGGTTCAAAATAATTCATGAGCTCGCTGTGTGCTTTTATCTCAGGGGGAAGTGCACCCAGACTGTCGATATATTCCCAGAATATTTCGGATGATGCCGCGTGTTTAGGCAGATCTTTTGTCAGATCGATTTTGGAAACCGATGGGGCACCATGGCCACTGCAAAACAGATGCGCAGGCATAGGTAGTCCGGAATCTGAAATACGTTTGGTTATCAGATACGCAATCAAAGATCCCATGCTGTGTCCGAACAGGGCATACTTCTTTCCGGACTCTATTTCAGGCCGAATCTGCTCAAACAGGTTCTCAGCAATTCCGTTGATATCAGTAATTAGCTTTTCTTTTACCCGTTTACCGCGGCCCGGGGGCTCTAGTGCAGCTAAGGTTACTGCAGGCTCTAACAGAGACTTTAGGTTTCGATAAACCAGAGAGTGTCCGCCTGCATAAGGAATTGCAAAAAGGGTCATGTAAGTATCAATATCCTGAGTTTGCATAGACTGATTCATGATGATGGCTCCTCCAAAATTCGGTTTAGCTGTCTAGCCAGCTGCTGAACATGAGGCGGATTGAGCATCGTGAGGTGATCTCCGGGTGTTTCGATTACCTGAGGCTTTTCATTCAACCATCGTCCCCATCCAAGATCGGGCTCTTTGCGTACAAGCAGTGCTTTCTCATCGGTTAACTGGTCCGGCTGTAATTCAGATGATCGAATGATCACTACATCCAGATCGATCGTCTTATCAACCGGTTGATATTTCATTTGCAGGTTGCTCCGATACACGTTCATAAACCCACTCAGTTGATTGATTTGAGCACCGGTGGGGAAAACACCTTTGTCAATTAGTTCATCAAGCAACAATTCCAACTGGTCCTCATCACTCTCACACTGTTCAAAATCCTTAAGCGAAAGCTGTAAAGTTATTCCGTATTGATGACTGGCAATATTGGCAACCTGCGTTAGCCACTGAGCATTAGACCAGTCAAGTCCGCTTGGCTCAACCCATTGAGGAGCCGCTGTATCCAGAATAATTACCTTTTCAACTGTATCACCGGCTTGTTTTAACTGCCTTGCAATTTCAAAGGCCACTGTACCTCCAAAAGAGTGACCAAGAATTTGGTAAGGTCCGTCGGGTGACGTTTTTTTGATGGCTTCGATATAATACCGGGCCAGTGACTCTACGCTTTCGCACACCTTTGTTTCACCATCCAGTCCGGGTGGCTGTAGTCCAAAAATTGGGAAATCGGCATTCAATTGCCGGGTCAGGGATTGCATATAGAGAATGTTGCCGCCCGCACCCGGCAAACAAAACAGGGTAGGGGAACCATTTTTGCCTTTTTGCATTGGCACTAACGCGCCCCATTTGTCATTCCGGTTGCTCTTGCTGAGTGATTCGGCAAGTTCAGCAATTGTTGGATGCTGAAATATCGTGGCCAGTGGTAAATGCTGGTCAAATTCCGACGTAATACGGGACATCAGGCGAACCGCAATCAGTGAGTGTCCACCAATCTCGAAAAAGTTATCCAGCACTGAAACTGATTTCAGATCCAGTACTTCCTGCCAAATTTTAACCAGCTTATATTCATTGAGATCCCTTGCCTGAACCCTATGGGTGTCAGAGCCGGCTTCGACAGTGATTTCGGTTTGTGAAAGTTTATTTCGGTCCAGTTTACCGTTTGGTGTCAGTGGGAATTCCTTGACAGGTACACAATGGGAGGGAACCATATAATCAGGCAGAGCTTTCCGCAAATGTTCTGAGAATATCGATCCCGGGATAATCCCGGATGAATCTACCGGTATGTAAAATGAGACCAGTCGCGCTAATTCTCCGCTTCCAATCAGGACTACAGCACATTGCTTGATTTCGGGATGTTTCTGTAAATGAAATTCGATCTCTCCCAATTCAATACGATATCCCCGTAATTTAACCTGTTGATCTGCTCGACCCATAAATTCAATTACGCCATCCAGGCGATATCGCGCTAAATCGCCGGTTCGATACATCTTGCTTCCTTTACTGAATGGATCTTGAATAAATCTTTCGCTGGTAAGGTCAGGTCGGTTCAGATATCCCGCGGCCACACCATCGCCCCCGATATACAGTTCACCGGGGATCCCAATGGGTACAGGTCTCAGGAGATCGTCAAGTATATATATAGATGTATTATCGATAGGCAGACCGATTGGAATAATAGTATTCGCTTCAGGATCAATGTTTTTGACATGATAGGACGAAGAAAAAACGGTGGTTTCTGTAGGCCCATACATATTCCACAATTCGCGGCATCGGGACTTAAGTTCTGTAGTCAACTGTTTTGACATGGCTTCACCGCCTGACACACAGACCAAGTTCGGTGAACTTTTCCAGCCGCTTTGAATCAATAACGTCCATGTTGCGGGGGTTGCCTGCATGAAAGAAATGGGGTGGGAGTTCATGATCTCAAGCAGAGCCTGGCCATCTTTGACGTCATTTTCCGATGCAATATAGATCGATGCCCCTGTAATTAAGGGTATCCATATTTCGATTACCGCAATGTCGAACGCAATCGTCGTTACCGCGAGAATTTGATCACTTGCCGACATCCCGGGTACTTTTTGTGTGCTCAATATGAAATTCAGCAAACTCTTATGTGTGATCATCACACCTTTTGGCCTGCCCGTTGATCCGGATGTGAAAATGAGATAGGCCAGACCATCAGGATCAATCGAAATTTCCGGGGCTTGTTGTGTGAAGGATTCATCGTGTATTGAGATTGCACGATCTCCCTGCAGATCGATTCCATCATGAAATCCTTTCAGCGGATCCATCAGTGTGTCGATCAAGATGACCGTTTCACAAAACGGAATCGATTTTTGGAGGGATCTGTTTGTGATGAGTCCCTTGACGTCCGCGTCTTCAAAAATCATTTCAATGCGATTGGCCGGATAGGCTGGATCCAGTGGGATGTATGCGCATCCCGCTTTTAATATGGCCAGTAAAGCGATCACCATATCTGCTGATCGCTCCAGTGCTACCGCCACAAGTGATCCCGGCGTGATCCCGGTCGACAGTATATAGTGGGCAAGTTGGTTAGAACGCTGTTCCAGCTGCTGATACGTGACTTCGGTATTTCCGGATTTAAGGGCAATTTTTCGGGCATGAAGCTCACTTTGAACCCGGATCAGCTCAATAATTGAAGTATCATAATCATGCTTTACTTCTGTTCTGTTCCAATCTTTAGTGATGCGCTGAGTGGTTTGTTCACTCAGTAAGTCAATCTGATTAACCGGAATTGCAGGGTCACTGCATATCTGATCCAGAACGGTCAAAAAGTGCTCACCAAGTTGTTTGATACGCCATTCAGCAAAGATGTCGGTACTGTACTCCACAAAACAGGTGAGAGAGTCAGACTCTTCTGCGAATAGCAGGGTCAGATCGTACTTCGAGATTTCGTTTTTATGCTCTGCGAGCCGGGTTTCAAGATCACAGAGTTTTGGCAAGATCATTTCTGAGGTTTGCATGGTCAGCATAACCTGGAATAATGGTGAGAATCCCATATTCCTTTCCGGCTGAATTTCCTCAACCAGCTGCTCAAAAGAGATGTCTTGATGGTCGTATGCCCGGAGGGCAGTAGTTCGAACCTGCTTCAAAAGATCATCAAAGGTTTGATTGTCTTCTATCTCCAATTTCATCACCATGGTATTCACAAAAAATCCGATCAGGGATTCAAACTCAGATTTTTTCCGATTTGCAACCGGTGATCCGATAGGAATTATGCTTTGATTGGTATATCGATTTAAAATCACACCAAAAACAGACAGTAAGACCATGTACGGCGTTGTATTCGACAATCGGGCGATATTTTTCAGGCGTTGATGGAGCCCGGAGTCGATGGAAAACGAGTGGGTTTTACCTTTGTACGTCTTGATGGCCGGTCGCGCACGGTCTGTCGGGATTTCAAGCAGCGATGGAATGCCGGATAGCTGGGACTTCCAGTATTTTAGCTGTCGGTCAAGCTCGCCATTTTCAATGAGTTGATGCTGCCATTCGGCATAGTCACGATATCCTGCATGAAGCGGGACTACTTTGGTTTCAGATAGAAGGTGCGTGTACTCGCTCCCGTTTAGTATATCATCCTGTGAGTCTATCGATGAAAATGCAGCGTAAAATTCCTCCAGCTCTTTTCCAATCAGACCAATCGACCACCCATCGGATACAATATGATGCATGTTTATGAGCAGCAGGTGGGAATTCTCATCTGTTTTGACCAAAGCAGACCTGAAAAGCGGACCTTTTTCGAGATCGAATGAAGCTTTGCTGAAATCATTCAGCCATCGGTTAGCCTCTTTAGTCCGCTGATCAGCAGCCAGGAGGGTGAGGTCGATGAATGATGTTGGCGGCACTGAGTCTGAAATTGTACAATAAGGCAGGCCGCCTGATGCCCCGAATCTGCTTCGAAGAACCTCATGGCGTTGCGCTATTGTAGCTATCGATTTGAATAAAGCGGATACATCGAGCTTGCCAAACAGCCACATTGCAACCGGCATATTGTATGTATTGCCGGCGCCTTCAAGCTGATCAAAAAACCAAAGCCGTTGCTGCGCGAGAGAAAGGGGATTTTGATCAGGGCTTATTGAGTCTGAGAAACTATGTTTTTC
>PXDL01000479.1 GCA_003566395.1 Balneolia bacterium
CAAAGATTATGTAGCGGCCCTGAACTGGCGTAAAGCCGCAGAGTTTGTGCGTGACGGCCGCGCCGAATGGGTGGATGCCGAATACTACCATAATTACTATGACAAGAATCAGGGTATGGCCGTATCGGAAGTGAAAGACCGCGTTTTGGTACTTGACCCGAAAGACGCCCCGGGCATCATGTATTTCATGCCGACGCCTAAATCTCCGCACGGTGTTGATGTGGACCCGACCGGAGAATACCTGGTTGCCGGTGGCAAATTGGCCACTATTATTCCGGTGCACAGTTTCAGCAGAATGCTGGATGCGATTGAAAACGAACGCTTCGTGGACGAAGTCAACGGAATCCCGGTGCTCGACTATGATGCAACCATTGTGGGTGAAGTGGAAAATCCGGGCCTCGGACCGCTTCACACAGAATTTGACGGAAAAGGATACGCCTATACTTCGGTCTATATCTCGTCCGAAATCGTAAAATGGTCGCTGGAGACATTTGAAGTAGTGGACCGGATCGACGCCTACTATTCCATCGGTCACCTGATGATTCCAGGCGGCGATACCGTTGATCCGTATGGCAAGTACATGGTGGGACTCACCAAAACTGCCAAAGACCGCTATCTGCCTACCGGACCGAAGCAAAACCATCCGGCGCAGTTATATGATATCAGCGGAGACCGGATGCAGCTTCTGCTCGATTTCCCGACTATCGGGGAGCCTCACTATGCGCAGGCAATCAGCCGTGATAAAATTATGCCGAATGCACAGCGTATTTACGAGCTTTCTGAAAACAACCATCCGCACGCTATCCGGCGCGTTGCCGATGCGAGAGTGGAACGCGATGGTGATGTGGTAAGAGTGTACATGGCCAATATCCGAAGCCATTTCCGACCCGATAACATCGAGGGTATTCGGTTGGGAGATACCGTCTATTTCCATCTCACAAACCTCGAACAGGAATGGGATGTAGTTCACGGATTCGCTATAAAAGGGATGAACAATGCGGAAGTGCTTCTGGCCCCCGGTCAAACCAAAACACTGAAGTGGGAGCCGAAGCGTACGGGAATTTATCCCTTCTACTGCACGGCCTTCTGCTCGGCCCTCCACCAGGAAATGCAGGGATATGTACGCGTATCTCCGGCCGACTCCAACGTGGAGCTGACCTGGCGAACCGGAGATCTCTAATTTGTTAGCCTGAAGGGTGACGGCGTCCGGATTCGGTTCCGGGCGCCTCATTCTGAAACGAAACTCACACCAAAACGAGAAACGATATGTCAACCCGGTCCAGAATTTTATTCATGCTTGCAGGCCTGCTGCTGATTCCCCTGTACTTTATGCCGTTCTGGAGTATCAGCATGACGGCACCGCAGTATCCGGAGGGAATCGGGATGTACATCTCCATCAACGACCTTCAGGGGCACAACCGCCACGATTTGCAGAGCATCAATACGCTCAATCATTATATCGGGATGAAGGAAATCCATAAGGAAGACATCCCCGAACTGCGGATTATACCCTGGATTGTAGCCGGTATGATCGCACTGGCACTGGCGGGCGGACTGATAGGCAAAAAAGGGATTTTAACCGGCTGGCTGATATTGTTCGTGCTTTTGTCCATAGCCGGGCTTTTGGATTACTGGTACTGGGGGTACGACTACGGCCATAATCTCAATCCGCAGGCGCCCATAAAAGTGCCGGGAATGAGCTACCAACCCCCGCTTATAGGAAGCAAGCAATTACTGAATATCCGGGCGTCATCCTGGCCGACCTGGGGCTCAGGTTTTCTGGTGCTCTCATTCGGAAGTGCCGCTGCGGCTTTATACATGGAAAAAATTAAAAAATGGATAAGAAAATGATGCGCCTTACACACGTAACAAGTGGACTACTGATCGCCGCCGTCTGGTTAACTTCCGCAATGCTGATTTCCTGTAACGGAGCGCATCACCCCGAAAAAAGCGCAGATACAACGGCTGAATCGAATCGGGTGATGCCCTATGAAACGGTGGTCTGCAGCTGGTCGGGTGAGGAAATTAAAACGGTGAGATACGGAGCAAAGGCCGTGAACGGCTCGGAAGTATTCTACTTTAGAAGCGTGGAAGATTTGATACGCTGGAAGAATGACCGAAAGGAAGAAAGAGCCGATGTATCCCTGGAGGTAGTTGATTTCATCCACGGAAAAGCATTTATCGACGTAAAAGATGCGGTCTATCTGTACAGCAAACTCCGCCCAAGCCCCGGTGGACATCACCTGTCGGCAGTGGATAAAACCGACACCCGCATGCAGGAACGAATACATGATGCGTATCCGGGACCGTACCTGAGCTGGGATGAAGTACTGGCGCTATTTGAAGACGCCTGAAAAGCAACATGGCCGCGCAGAAACCCGGTTCACGAAACCGCGAAGGCCCGAACCATGAGAACCAATCAAAACGGAGAAAAAAATGAAACGTGTTAATCAAGCCCTTTTAGCTGTGGCAATGCTATTCCTGGCCGCGTGTGAACCCGGCCCGAAAGAAATTATGATTGGTCAGGACGAGTGCGCCTACTGCCGCATGACCATCAGCGACAAACCGTTTGCGAGTCAGTTGGTAAGTACAACCGGGAAAGCCTGGTTTTTTGACTCGGTGGAATGCCTGGCCGCCTACGAACTTGATGAGCGGGTGGAAACGGACCGTATCCATTCGCGATGGGTACCGGATTTTGAAGCTCCGGACACTTGGGTGAACGCCCGCGCCGCGCATTATCTGCACAGCGAAGAACTGCGCAGCCCGATGGGTCTGAACCTTTCGGCTTACGGAAACAATGAACAGGCCGAGCAAAACCGGCAGAGCTATGGTGGTGAAATTAAAGCCTGGCGGGGCGTGCTTGAACTGGTAAACGAAGCCTGGCTGGACGGCCGGCGAAATGTACCCGCAACCGCTGAATGAGGTGTTATGAAGAAATCGATTAAAAAAATACTACTCCTTGTCGTGTTGCTCCTCGTGGTTGCGGTGAGTCTTGCTGCTTCACCCTATGGTGAGCGGGAAATCCGGGTGGATGGGAGTATAGCCGCCGCAGTTGAACAGGCCTCCCCCGGAGATATTCTGATTATTCCCGAGGGTGTGTACCGGGAAAGCGGCATCACCCTAAAAACGAACCGCATCACCCTTAGAGGAGAGCCAGGCGCGGTAATTGACGGAGAAGGCAACGGACATATCCTAATTATCAAAGCGGACTCCGTGCACATTGAAGGTCTCACGGTACGCAATACCGGCCTGAGCCACGTAAGGGATTATTCGGCGATTCGCCTTGAAGGTGCAGCGCATTTCAGGGTGAATAATAACCGGCTCGAAAACAACATGTTCGGCATTTATGTGTCACGTTCCGCGCAGGGTGAAGTAACCGGAAACCGGATTGCCGGCGGAGGCGCGCGCGAGTCCAACTCGGGAAACGGAGTGCATATTTTCGACTCCCAAAAAGTGAAGGTTTCAGAAAATCACATCAGCCTGCACCGTGACGGTATTTACCTGGAATTTGCCACCTCTGTAGAAATCACGCAAAATGTTGCTATCGATAACATGCGTTACGGGCTGCACTATATGTTTTCCAGAGACTCGGTGTATTCAGGTAATGAGTTTCGCAGAAACAATGCGGGGGTGGCGGTGATGTACTCCCGGGATGTGGTGATGAACGACAATATTTTTGCCGACAACCTGGGGCCGGCATCCTACGGAATTCTGATGAAGGAGATAAGCGGAAGCGAAGTAGCCGGAAACCGGTTCGAGAATAATACGATTGCCCTCTACTCGGAAGGGTCAAGCCGGGTCCGCATCGAAAACAACAGCTTCAAACAGAATGGATGGGCGGTCAAAATCTGGGCAAACAGTACCGACAATGTGTTTTCCGGAAACGCCTTTATAGACAACACCTTTGATGTGGCCACCAACAGCCGGCAGCATTACAATACTTTCGCGGGCAACTACTGGAGCAACTACGACGGCTACGATTTAGCCGGAGACGGAATCGGGGATGTCCCACACCGCCCGGTCCGGCTCTACTCGATTATTGTTGAGCGGAATCCGGTTTCGCTCATCCTTCACCGCAGCCTGTTTATTGATGTACTCGACCTGGCAGAGCGGGTGATGCCCGCCCTTACGCCCGAAACGCTGGTCGATGAAAAACCACTTATGAAATCCCCTTTACCATGATTACCATCACCCAACTTGAAAAACGATTCGGCCGGCTGCATGTACTGCGCGGCCTGGATTTGGAAATTCGCCCCAATCAGGTTACGGCCGTACTCGGACCCAACGGCGCGGGCAAAACCACGCTCATTAAAAGCCTGCTGGGCCTGGTGAAAGCCGATAGCGGCAGTATCACCATAGCCGGGCAAAAAATTAACGGAGATGCCTCGTACCGGAGCAAAATAGGCTACATGCCACAGAATGCCCGCTACCCGGATAACCTCAGCGTGGAAGAAATCATAGAAATGGTGAAAGACGTGCGCGGAACCGGTGATGAAACCGACGAGGAACTTTTTCACGCATTCAACCTGAAAACCGAAATGCATAAAAAATTTAAAACACTCTCGGGAGGGAACCGGCAGAAAGTAAGCGCCGTGCTCGCCTTTTTATTCCGTCCGGACATCATCTTTCTTGATGAACCTTCGGCGGGCCTTGACCCGGTTTCGAGCAGCTGCCTGAAGGATAAAATTGCCCGGGAAAAGGAGGCCGGAAAAACCATCATCCTGACCTCACATATTATGAGCGAAATTCAGGAGCTGGCCGATAAAGTGGTGTACATTCTCGATGGAGTGATTCACTTTGAAATGACGGTGAACCAGCTTTTGGAAACAACCGGTGAGCGAACCCTGGAGCGTGCCATCGCCCGAAAAATGAAAGGAGCAGCCTGATGAAGATGAATACGAATACCCTGAAACTTATTAAATACCAGCTTCGTGACGTGATGCGAAGCCGCTGGGTCCTGTTTTACCTGGCCTTTTTCATCCTGATTACCGACGCTCTGTTCAGATTCGGGGGGTCGGGCGACCGGGTAATCCTTAGTCTGATGAACGTGGTGCTGCTCGTGATACCGCTGGTAAGTATCATGCTGGGAACCATGTATCTTTACAATTCCAGAGAATACACCGAGCTGATGCTTTCCCAGCCGGTAAAGCGCATTCAGATGTTTGCCGCTCTGTTCTCCGGCCTTGTGCTTCCGCTTGCGGCCACCGTAAGTGTGGGCATTGCCCTTCCGTTTATCTGGAACGGAGTGCTTCTCTCGCATATCGGGGCGCTGGGCTATCTGCTGGCAACGGCCGTGGCGTTAACGATTATTTTTTCGGCTCTTGCCTTTGCGATCGGACTTCTTACGGAGGACAAAATTAAAGGACTCGGCCTGGCTGTTGTGCTCTGGCTGTTTTTTGCGGTGATCTACGACGGTCTCATTCTGCTGGTCATCTACATGTTCTCACATTACCCGCTGCAGCAGCCGGTGCTGATTATGTCGATGCTCAACCCGCTGGATCTGGCGCGCATCGCCCTGCTGATACAGTTCGAGGCGTCCACGCTGATGGGCTTTACCGGCGCGGTGTTTCAGCGCTTTTTCGGTAGCATGTCCGGACAAATCGCCATAGTCCTGGTGATGGTGGCGTGGATTAGTATTCCGCTTGGCTGGGGCGCCCGAAGATTCATACGGAAAGATTTTTAAACATGTATATATCACAGACTCTTACCCATTATAGAAAGCTTTGCTAAGCCTTCTTAAACTAAAAAAAACTATGGCTCAGATTATTGAAGTAGGCACCATTCCTCAGGAAAACCGGCACAGCTATATTTTTTCGGCCTTCGACAAGCTGAAGATTGATGACGCGGTGCTTCTTAAAGTCAGTCACGATCCCAAGCCGCTCTACTTTCAGTTTCTGTTTGAGCGCTCGGGACAGTTTTCATGGGATAAAACCGCGCTCGGGGACGGCAGTTTTGAGATCAGCATCACCCGAATTGGGGAACCGTCGGCAGACCAGAAAACGGCTGACGTCATGGGAGGATGCAGCTGCCGTAAAGGAACGGATGATAAGCCGGAATAACGCATGCCGCTGATTAGCCGTGTATTCATATTTACATCATTTGTATATCTGACGGTCTATTTGGCCCTTCCACTTATTGTGGAGATTACGGCTTTACCCGCTGCCGCACGGCTTAGTGTGATGTCGGTTCATCTGTTTAACCTCGGGTTTCTAACTCAGGTAATAATCGGGGTTGCCTGGTGGATGTTCCCGCGATCAGGGAAAGCCTGGAGCAGAAAAACCGGAGAGCGGATCGCATGGATCATATTTATAATGCTCAATACCGGGTTGGTGCTGCGTCACGCAGGTTATGCCGCTGGAACGGTAACCGGCACGCAGCTCGGATGGGCCGGAAGCCTGCAATTTACAGCACTGGTTTTGTTTGCTATACTGATGTGGAACAGGGTTCGCCCGGCATCAACACGAAAAAGATAATCCGTTATGCCTGTTGTCACGGTTTGGATGATACGTTTTTCGATGCTCTGGATGGTAGCCGGTGCCCTTCTCGGAATGCTGCATTATGGTCCGGCGCCGGATTATTTTCCTGTAGAGTTAACCCGGCTGCATGCGTTTGTGATGCAATTCGGATGGATTCTTCAGTTTACCATAGCGGTTGCATGGTGGATTTTTCCGCGCACGGGCAGAAATAAGCGTCCATCCGACCGCCCGATGTGGGTTGTGATGTTTCTTTTTCAAACGGCGATGTTCGGGATGCTTGCCGCGCCGGAATACCCGGCTATCGCCCACATATTGCTGCTCGCAGCCTGCCTTATAACCGGAAAAGTAATGGCCAAACGCATAAAAAAACGTGGACACACAACCTGACATTAACCGTAAAATCCGGCTTTGGTATTATCTGCCGGCGGCCGGCTGGCTGCTCGCCGCGCTGCTTATCGGTACCTGGGTTCGGTTTGAGTGGCACAGTCCGTGGCAGACGTGGTTTGCCATCCCGAATCTGATACACGCCCATTCCCATGCCGCGCTGCTGGGCTGGGTGTATCTTGTCTTTGCCGGTTTCACGCTGAGATACTTCATAAAGAAGAAAACGGCAAGCAGGGTGATGGTTCCGATGTCGGCCGGCTTACAGCTTGCCAACCTCGGCATGCTGATTTCCTTTGCATTGCAGGGCTATGCGTTCTGGTCCATCCTGTTCTCAAGTCTGCATCTGTTTCTCACGCTATGGCTTGCGGTACTTTTTTTGTTAAAGCCCGATCGTAGTGAATCCGGCTTATCCCGTGATTTTGCAGCTGCGGCCTGGTTATGGCACGTGCTCTCCGGTTTCGGCCCTTTCGCGCTGGCCTTTACGGGCGGGATGGCCGGCACAATGGCCCAATTCTGGCTCGGCAGTTATCTGTTTCTTCTGCTCAACGGCTGGATTATTTTTATGATGCTTTCAGTCTGGCTTCGCCTTACCGGGAACGACCGGCCGGCGGGAAAACGGGAGCGCTTCGGCTTCAACCTGATGTTCATTACGCTACTTCCGGCGCTTGTTTCCATGCTCTATCCACTGGGCATTGCCGACCGGCTGATACGCATCGGATTCGTATCAGCCGGTCGGCAATGCC
>PXDL01000383.1 GCA_003566395.1 Balneolia bacterium
GGTGACGGACGGGTCTTTTATTCCGCCTGGGGACATGATGAGAGAACATGGTCGAATGATGGATTCAAAAAGCTTCTTGAAAACGCACTTCGCTGGACAGCTGGGGATTGGGCGCTTGATGCAGATTTTTCAAAACCAGAGCTTACATTTGGCGAAGGTAAATTGCCGTACTATCCGGCTGGTGAAAGCTGGGGAACTGTTGGTGACCCAATTACTGAAGTACAGCAGCCACTCAGTCCGGAAGAATCTATAGAACACATGGTAATGAGCCCGGATTTTGAAATTGTATTGTTTGCTTCTGAACCTGATATCGTGAATCCAATTGATATGGCCTGGGATGAAAAAGGAAGGCTTTGGGTCCTCGAAACAGTAGATTATCCCAATGATTTCAAGGATGAGCGTGTTGGAAATGACCGAATCAAAATTCTGGAAGACACGAATGGTGATGGAAAAGCCGATAATATCACACTCTTTGCCGATGGGTTGAATATTCCGACCTCCCTTGTGCTTCACAACGGTGGTGTAATTGTAGCACAGGCACCTGATATTCTCTTTTTGAAAGATACTGATGGTGATGGTACCGCTGACCACAAAGAAGTAATGTTTACAGGATGGGGTGACTTCGACACTCACGCAGGTCCAAACAACTTCCACTATGGAATTGATAATCAGATTTGGGGAGCCGTAGGATACTCCGCATTCCAGGGAACGGTAGGTGGACAGGAACACTCATTTAGCAGTGGATTTTACCGTTTTGCACCTGATGCATCTTCTCTTGAATACATTTCCAACACCTCGAACAACACCTGGGGTCTCGGATTTAACGAAGAAGGAATGGTTTTTGGCTCTACGGCTAACCGAAATCCTGCAATGCACAGCGCGGTTCCAAATAGGTTTTACAGAGGTATACGCGGATCCGGCGGAACTCCGACACTTCCAATGATCTCAAATACGTCTGAAATCTATCCGATTATGAAGGAGATTCGTCAGGTGGATCAGCACGGACACTATACTGCCGGCGCCGGATTTCATGTGTATACAGCAAGAAACTTTCCGGAAGAGTATTGGAATAAGCGGGCTTTTGTATCAGGACCCACAGGACAGCTTTTAGGAGAGTTCAATCTTGAGGAGAGAGGAAGCAGCTATTATGCACATAACAGCTGGAACTTTATAGCAAGTTTGGATGAGTGGTTTTCACCAATTCAGTCGAAAGTAGGTCCCGATGGTGCACTCTGGTTTATTGACTGGTATAATATCATCATCCAGCACAATCCGTTTCCGAACGGCTGGGAGCGTGGAGAAGGAAATGCTTATGTAACCGATATGCGTGATGTTGACCACGCCCGGATTTACAGAGTCGTATATAATGGAGATGAAAACGGAGGTGGTGACTTTAGTCTCGATAATGCAACTCCGGCTGATCTTGTGGATGCTCTTACTCACGACAATATGTTCTGGAGACTTACCGCTCAGCGTCTCCTTGTTGAGCGCGGTGAAAGCGATGTTCTGCCAGACCTTTATGATCTTGTTGAAGATAAATCAACGGATCAGCTTGGTTTAAACCCGGGAGCGCTGCACGCACTCTGGACAATTCACGGTCTTGGCGCACTGGACGGTAATAATTCAGATGCATTTGATGTTGCAAGTAAGGCGCTTCACCATCCTGCAAACTCGGTTCGGCGGGCTGCACTCATGACGCTGCCGCGAAATCAGCAGTCGCTTGACCTGATACTTGCATCAGACTTTGTGCCGAATATTGAGGTACCGGGAGACATGGGATACACGATGCCTGCTGTGACGATGATGTCTTCGAATATGCATGTTCGCCTGGCGGCACTGCTTGCCATTGCAGAGATGCCGGAAAGTGAACAAGCGGGTAAAGCAGTTGCCGAAATGCTGGTTATGGAACAAAATGTGAGCGATCGCTGGCTCAGAGATGCGGGAACCGCTGCGGCAGCTCAGAACGACGTCAGTTTCCTGGATCATGTTTTCACGAAACAACTGCCTGAAAATGCAGACAGCACCTACAAAGCGAATGTGGCTATACCGGTTGAAAGAGTTGCAAGACATTTTGCCCTGAGTGATGCAGATAATGGTAAAGTTGCGGGATACCTCTCTTCACTTCCGGATTTGGATGTTACGTTAGGCTCTGCATTTGTAGCAGGACTTGCCGAAGCGTGGCCGGAAGAGCAGGCTCCGCAGTTCACTCAGTCACAACATAATTCATTACGATCACTCAGATCTACTTTGTCTGAAGAGTATCACGAACATCTTGATGCACTTGCAGATAAGTGGGATTCAGCCAGTATATTTGGGAACAGATAGATCTCTTGATGAGTATCAGATAGAGCAGATTGAATGAACCGGCGAAAACACGTTTCGCCGGTAAATTTCAATATCAAACCAGAATCGTGATCAACCTGAATAGGTTTCAGCTTTTCACAAATAAAGAAATCATATGAAGAAGTTAAATTTTCAAATTATTGTAGCAGCTCTGCTGCTCATGTCTGTGGTTGCCACAGGATATGTGTTAAGTTCAGATAGCCTGGGCCACAGTAAACATTCAGTGGAATCGACTGCTGAGATGGATCATTCTGAAATGGTTCACGTGACTACACGAAATGGCAAAACCGTTACGGTTGAACCTGGTGAAGTGCTTGAGATACGCTCTGAAGGAGCGGATTTGAGCTACGATATTACAGAGATAAGGGCACAAGCGGGCAGCGAGCTCACCATTAAGTATATAAATACGAGCACCATGCCTCATAATATCCTTTTTGTATACACTGAGGAAGATATCAGAACAGTGGGTGTGGCTGCACTGCAGGCTTATCAAAATGAGTATGTCCCCGAAAATGAAATGGACAGAATTTTTGGGTATACCTCTCTTGCTGTACCTGGTGAAACAGTGGAGGTTACGATAACAGTACCCGAAGAACCGGGTTCTTATCCCTATATCTGTACCTATCCCGGCCATTTTACCCAGATGCAGGGACGCCTAATATCCAGGTAAATTATTCCTCTTACTTTTAATTAAAAGAACACATATCTATGAAATTTGGTGTCAGTCTTTGGCTTTGGACGTCTCCGGTAACAAATGAAGTAATTGAAAATTACGCCCCGAAAATTGCTGAAATGGGTTTTGATACAGTCGAGCTTCCACTTGAAGATCCGGCTGCATTAGACTGTAAACGGGCCCGCCAAACCATCGAGAAAAACGGGCTTACGCTCACTACATGCGCGGCGATGGGGGGAGGCCGGGATTTAATACATCCCGATAAATCGGTAAGGGATGATGGAATTCAATATATGAAGGATTCTCTTGATGCTGCTGAAAAGCTGGGTTCAACGCTTTTTGTAGGGCCGCTGGCATCTGAGGTTGGCCGATTGTGGCAGTCTGATGATGTACAACGCGAAAAAGAGACCAGGCTTTTAGTTTCGCAGTTAAACGAGGTAGCGGACTATGCCGCCCAAAAAAACATTACAATCTGCCTGGAAGCGCTTAACCGGTTCGAAACCAGTTTTTTGAACTTGACAAGCCAGGTCAGCGATGTAGTTGAAAGGGTAGACCATCCAAACTGCAAGGTGATGATCGATCTTTTTCACGCCGGAATTGAAGAAAAAGATCTTGGAGATGCCATTCGAACAGCGGGTAAAAATCTTCATCACCTGCAGGTAGCTGAAAACGACAGGGGAACACCGGGCACCGGGCAGTTCGACTGGGATGGAGTTGCTTCAGCCTTAAAAGAGATTGGGTACGACGGCCATGTTATCATTGAGACCTTTTCACCTGCTAATGAACTTTTGGCAAAAGCGGCGGCTATCTGGCGCCCTCTTGCCGAGAGCCCCGATATTCTTGCAAAAGACGGACTCAAGTTCATGAAAAAGCTCTTGGGATAAACTCCTGCTATAACCAGGGCACACATACCAGGTCTGATGGGCCATTTTTAAAATATGCTACCTGCAGCAACTGAAATTCATAATTGAAAAAGTACAGGAAAGATCTGCATGCCAAAAAAAAATCTCGACACGCTATCTGTAAATACGATACGGTTTCTGTCTGCTGATGCAGTTGAAACAGCAAATTCGGGCCACCCTGGTATGCCGATGGGAATGGCTGACGCTGCATATGTTCTCTGGACTAAATTCCTGAAGCACAGTCCGGGTAATCCAAAGTGGTTTAACAGGGATCGATTCGTTCTTTCTGCAGGTCACGGCTCAATGCTGCTTTATAGCCTGCTGCACCTCACAGGATATGATCTATCACTGAAAGAGATTAAGAATTTCAGACAATTGCACAGCATCACCCCGGGGCATCCGGAATTTGGACTCACGCCCGGTGTTGAAACAACCACCGGACCACTTGGTCAGGGCTTTGCAACCGGCGTGGGCATGGCAATGGCTGAAGCTCATCTGGCTGCACGTTTTAATAAAACGAACCGCTCGCTGATTGATCACTATACGTACGCCATAGTCAGTGATGGCGATCTCATGGAGGGTATCAGCCATGAAGCGGCTTCGCTTGCCGGTCATCTGAAGCTGGGTAAATTGATCTATCTGTACGATTCAAACCAAATTACGATTGATGGATCCACAGAGATATCATTTACGGAGAATGTCGGTAAACGTTTTGAAGCATACAACTGGCATGTTATTGAGGCAGATGGGCATGATCATGAAGAAATCGAGTCAGCGATCCGGAAGGGGCAAGCTGAACTAGATAAACCCACACTGATTGTATGCAAAACTACCATAGGGTACGGCAGTCCCAATAAAGAGGGGAGTTCATCTTCGCACGGGGCACCACTGGGTGAGGAAGAGTTACGACTCACAAAAAAGAACCTCGATTGGGACCCGGACGCAATGTTCCATATTCCCGATGAGGTGAAGACTCATTTCCGGTCTACAGTCGGAAAAGGGGAAGTTCTTGAAAAGTCATGGAATGAAGAGCTGGAAAAATTCAGGCAGGAATCTCCTGAATTAGCCTCTGAATTAGATACGATGCTATCCAGGTCTCTGCCGGAGAACCTGGAAGAACTACTGCCCGTTTTTGAGCCTGATGAAAAAGGACTTGCAACCCGAAAAGCGTCTCAACAGGTACTTGATTCAATTGCAGCTCATATACCATCTCTGTTTGGCGGTTCGGCAGATCTGAAAGCCAGTAACCTGACGGGACTTAAGGACCGCGGTGATTTCCTGCCGGGATCATATGAGGGGCAGAATGTGAACTATGGCGTTAGAGAACACGGCATGGGAGCGGCTATGAACGGTATCTCTCTGCACGGCGGACTCATTCCATTTGGCGGAACATTTTTGATCTTTTCAGATTACTGCCGTCCGGCTATCCGTATTGCGGCGCTATCGAAAATACCGGCTATTTATGTGTTCACGCACGATAGTATCGGTCTTGGTGAGGATGGCCCCACGCATCAGCCTGTCGAACACCTGGCGGCATTGCGCGCTATTCCAAATACGCTTGTTCTGCGTCCCGCAGATGCCAATGAAACCGTTTGGGCCTGGAAAACCGCTCTTGAGAATGAAGAAGGCCCGTCACTTCTGGCGCTTACCAGACAAGCTCTGCCCACATTCGACAGGCCGGAGAATGCGCCCGCATCGATGGTGCAGAAAGGTGCTTATATCCTGAAAGACGCATCCGATGGAAAACCGGAAATTATTTTGATGGGATCCGGTTCTGAAGTTAGCATTGCGATGGATGCGGCGAATGAATTGATCTCAAAAGGCAGGAAAGTGCGGGTAGTGAGTGTGCCGAGCTGGGAGCTGTTTAAAAAGCAGCCGGACGATTACAAAGAGAAGGTATTCCCGCCGTCAGTAACGAAAAGAGTGGCTGTTGAAGCGGGTGTAACACTTGGGTGGAAGCAGTGGCTTGGGAAAGACGGAGTTGTGATCGGTATCGATCGGTTCGGCGAATCGGCCCCCTATGAAGAGGTTTACAAACATTTAGGAATTACGTCTGAAAATATTGTGAAAGAGGCGATGAAATTGCTCAGTTAATATTGATGAATCAGGTATTGTTTGGCAACATAACAGACTTTTAAACCAATAACTCTAAAATAAACAACTAAGACTATGGCGAAAAAACAGGTAAATATTGCGCTTCTGGGACTTGGCTTTGGAGCTGAATTTATTCCCATCTATCAAAAGCATCCTAACGCAAATATGTATGCTATTTGTCAGCGTACGGAATCGGAGCTGAATAAAATTGGCGACGAATTTGGCGTGGATAAGCGTTACACATCCTATGAAGAACTTTTGAAAGATCCCGATGTAGACGCTGTACACATTAACACACCAATCCAGATGCATGCCGAGCATACGCTGATGGCTCTGCGTGCCGGAAAGCATGTGTCCTGTACCGTTCCGATGGCAACAACGGTTGAGGATTGCAAAGAGATTGTCGAAACGGTTAAGAAGACCGGCTTGAAGTACACGATGGCTGAAACAGTAGTTTACAGCCGCGAATTCCTGTTTGTAAAGGAGATGTACGACAATGGTGAACTTGGAGATATTCAGTACCTGCAGGCAAGCCATCCGCAGGATATGGAAGGCTGGCCGGAGTATTGGGAGCGTATGAAGCCGATGCATTACGCCACGCACGTAGTAAGTCCTGTTCTTGGTTTGATGAACAAATCTGCTGAGTACGTATCCTGTTTTGGGTCAGGGAAGATCAGCGATGATTTGATTGAAAAATCCGGCTGCCCGTTTGCCGTTGAATCCGCACACATCAAGCTGCTCGATTCTGATGTGTCAGCTCATATTTACCGGTCTCTGTTTGATACTGCCCGTCAGTATCGCGAAAGTTTTGACGCCTACGGTACAAAGAAATCATTCGAATGGCCGCTTATTGAAGGGGAAGAGCCGGTAATCCATACGGCTAAAAAGCCTGAACCTGAAATTCCGGAGCGCGTGAAAGTGCCGGATTACGGACACCTGCTGCCGAAGGAAATTCAATCGTTTACCCAGGCGGGTGTTTACGATGCAGAAGACCAGGCTCACCTCTCATTTATTCAGGGTGCGGGCCACGGGGGATCACATCCTCACCTTGCGCACGAATTTATTTCAGCGATTGTGGAAGACCGGGATCCCTATCCGAATGCGGTTCAGTCGGCAAACTGGACATGTGTTGGATTGCTGGCGCACGAGTCTGCTATGAACGGCGGAGAGATCAAAAAACTCCCTGAGTTTACACTCTCCAAGTAGATAATTGATGAATTAAAATCAGGCAGAGATAGATTTCCTGCCTGATTTTTTTTTAATCTGGGTTTAAGATAAATATGAAAAGAAGGTCGAAATCTGTCAGCACCTACTGGATCTGACAGCGTTGAGGTTACGAGTAAGTTGCTCAGTTATAAAATAAATCTATGCTCTGAACCAACGCTGACCGAAACCCGGAAAAGCTCCGGGAATGCTCTGGTCTTACTCGCTACCTAAAGCATGACACGGCACAAGTCTCGTAGGCTGATCAATCAATCAGACCGTACAGTTCTTCTAAAGTAAGTCCGTTAAAGTCCTTGATAACTTTCGAACATTTTGCCAGTTCCTCCGCTGAGTGTGTTGATGAAATGCCCACAACTTTTGAA
>PXDL01000187.1 GCA_003566395.1 Balneolia bacterium
TCATATCCTTCAGCCAAAAACGATCCACTTCCCGCCGCAGCGAGTCGGGGTCTTCGGTATTCATCATGTTTTGGAAATCACGCCGCCGCATCAGATAGACAAGGGGTTCGGCCATTTCCGTAGTTGACTGAACGCGCGGAAAATTAGGGCTTACCATTCCGAAATCTCTGAATCTACGGCTGGTTTGCATTTCTCCCTGCTCATCGGGGGTTTCAAGTTCAATCTCAAAACGGAAGTTGCCGGAATCGGGTCTCGGCAGGGTGAATTCGATAAGAACCGGTCCCGATTCTGTTTCGAGCCGGCGGGTTTGCTCCTGTATCGTTTCGTATTCATTATAAATAATACCCCGGTGTGCTATGTTGCCCGATGTAATAGGGAGCTGCCCCATAGCGCGGGCCGGCTCGGTATCTGAGCGGAATTTGATCAGCCTCATGCGAACGGTAACGGGGATGTCTTCGGATGCACGCGTCACGAAGAATTCAAAACTGAGGCTGTCGCGCCGCGATGGAATTAAGTAGGCTGAAACGGCTCTTGATTCGCCATCACCTAGGGTGTTAACGGCAATGTCGGTTATCGAGGCGGAAACCGCACCGGGGTCGGGGACATCCACTTCGAGTCGGGTGGTGGTGCTTTTATCAGACGATTGATCACGCACGATGAGCTCAACGGTATAGCTTCCGGGTTCAAGAGGGGTACGGCGGCTGTAGTAGGTTGTGAAGCCGCCTTCACCCTGTCGCGTGATAATTTCTTTTTCTTCCCGAAAGCTTGTTTTTACGGTTCCCTGCCCTGAATCTGTTCGTTGCCTGAACAGGGCCTGTATTTCAACTTCAGCAAAACGGCGGCCGTCAAGCGAGCGAAAAACGAGACTTTGATGGGGGAGTTCAACATTCAGATCCACTACCGGTTGGCCCTGATCGTCGAAAAAACTGGTGGCGCGTGCCCGAACTTCGGGGTGGCCGATTTGGTAGCTGTGGGCAGTTCCACGATCCACCACGCTCTCCCGGCCTGATGAACAGTTGGAAACAAATAAAAACGGCAGGCAGAGCAACAGGCCGCAGAAAACGCGAAATGGTGAGCAGAATCCCGAAAAGCTTTTCATGAATAAGGCGTAAAAGATGAAACAATTGCCAAATTAGGGCACCTCAAAATAACGAATACTTGCGGGAAAAATTCCATCCTTCACAACCCTTTTCAGTACCGGCGGAAGAAGCAGGGGCGGGGTCTCAATCCGAAGCCTGAAAATTTGCGGTAACTAAAGCGGGTCAGGATTTGTATATTCACCCTTGGAAAAACCTTATAAAAAGAAGGCTTTGATAAACCAGACATTTTGTTTGAATTCAATGCCGGAGAAAAAATATAGCCGCAATATCCGAAGCTTCGGAGTTTGAGGATTTTATTTTTTTGACAAGGCAGAATATCAATTTTGCAAAGCCTTTTTCAATTAATTGATGATACCTTTGGCAATCCGAAGATCTTGTTCGTCTCCGGTTCTGAAATTCCTTGAGACCGGGTTCTGATCCATTTGGAGGAAGATGTTATTTCGCGATCAGGCGGAAAACGAACGACTGGAATTGTCTTGTTAACGGTTTGTTATCTACCCGCTTAAAAAAGTCTATGAGAAACTCAAAACGCAGAACCAAGATTGTTTGTACTATAGGACCAAGCACCAATACCCGGGAGGGCATTGAAGGGCTTGTGAAAAGCGGGATGAATGTGGCCCGGCTGAACTTTTCTCACGGAACGCATGAAGATCATCAGAAAGTGATTGATCTGATTCGGGAAACTGCCAGGAAATTTCAGTATAGTATTCCAATTCTGATGGACCTTCAGGGTCCTAAAATACGGGTAGGGAAAATGAAAGACGGGGGGCAGCCGGTAGAGTCCGGGAATTATGTTACCCTTACCCCGGAAGCTGTTGAAGGAAGTTCATCCCTTATCCCGATTGATTACGAATTTCTGGCCAAAGACGCCCGGGAAGGCGATTCTATTTTGCTCGACGACGGGCTGCTCGAATTCCGTATCGTAAAAGTTGAACACGGCAACATCACCGCTCGTGTTATTAACGGCGGAATCCTGAAATCCCGGAAAGGCGTGAACCTGCCGGGACTGAAGCTTTCCATTTCATCCATCACCGAAAAAGATTATGCCGATCTTGATTTCGGTATTAAAGCCGGAGTCGATCTTGTGGCGCTTTCGTTTGTGCGCAAGGCTGAAGACGTCCAGGAACTGGTGTCACGAATTCGTGCTGGTGGATCCAATGCGGGCGTCATCGCCAAAATCGAAAAACCCGAAGCCCTTGATGTAATTGATGAAATCATCGAAGAGGTGGACGGTATTATGGTGGCTCGCGGTGATCTCGGTATCGAAATTCCGAGCGAAAAAGTACCGATGGTTCAGAAAAATATCATTGATAGCTGCCGCCGGGCCGGAAAGCCTGTTATAACCGCTACTCAGATGCTCGATTCGATGATTACCAACCCCAGACCGACCAGAGCCGAGAGTTCCGATGTGGCCAATGCCATTATTGACGGTACCGATGCGGTGATGCTCTCCGGGGAAACGGCCGCAGGTAAATACCCTTTTGAAGCGGTACGCGTGATGGAGCGAATATGCCGGAGCGTGGAAGAAAACTCTCATGAACTTTATCACACGCTTGAGTTCAACCGCCCCGAATGGCGCGAAAAACAGGTGGTGGAGTCGCTCAGCTACTCTTGTGTGTCGCTTGCCGAGTACGTAAACGCCAGCGCAATTGCCGTCATCACCCACTCGGGAAACACGGCCAAGCGCATCGCCAAATACCGGCCGGAAGTACCTGTTTTCGCCTTCACCGAAAGCCAACTTGTACGCCGACAACTTAATCTTGTCTGGGGTGTGCAGAGTATCAAATTCAAGAAGGTGACCAATACCGATGAAAGTATTGAGCAAATGGAGGAGTTTTTGCGAAAACACAGCCTTGTTTCAAAGGGCGATCGCGTAATTGTGGCTACCGGTATGCCGATTTCCGAGCGTGTGCGAACCAATATGATTAAGGTTAGTACAATCTGATTCATGACCGGACCGGCAGCAAGAAAAGTCCGGATCACACGATCAGAAAAGGTGTACGTTTAGGCTCTTTATTTCGTTATGACCGCGTTGTTTCATAATTTAAACTTACTCCGGCATCCGAGGGTGATTTAATTGATTTTCCTTTATTCGGAACAACAGCTCGAAACGCCTCCGGGCGGCACTGAATTTTTAGTAACAGCATGAATCATTCTTTTTTCAAACCGGCCCTTCTAATTGTTGTCGTGTTATCCCTGACGGCTGCAGGGTGTTCAAGTATTGGCGGCATGTGGACCGACTTTAATTCGTATTTCAATACGTTCTATAACGCCAAGCAAAGCTACGATCGCGGTTATCGTCAGTTTGAAAATCAGGTTGACCGCATTAATCCGGAGCGGCCCATCCGGATTCACCGCTCACCGGTTCGGGCAGGGGTCAGTGATTTTGAAGATGCCATAGAGCGTGGTTCGGATCTGTTGATTCGTTTTCCGGAATCCCGCTATGTAGATGATGCAGTTGCGCTAATCGGGCGCTCGTTTTTCTTTTTGGAAAACTTTTTTAATGCCGAGCAAAAATTCGTCGAGCTCTACACCATCACCGCTTCTAATGATAAGCGGCAGCAGGCGGTTATCTGGCGCGCCCGTACCATGCTGGAACTTAAGCGGAATAACGAGGGCATCAACTATTTGTTCAATCAGCTCGACTCACCCGAAATAGAGTGGGACAGGCGCCCCCGGGCAGAAGCAGAGCTGATTATGGCTCAGTTTCTTGTGAAAACCGATCAGTGGGAAGAAGCGGGACAAATTTTATTTGATGCGCTTCCGGAAGTGCGCGATAACGAACTCCGGGCACGCGGTTATTTTCTTCACGGGCAGATTCTTGAACATCTCGGTGAATATCAGGCCGCTTACGATGCCTATGACCGCGTAAGACGATCCAACCCGTATTACCAGATGATCTACTATTCCGATCTAAAAAAAGGCATTTTATACCGGAAAATGGGGCGTTATGAGGAATCCCGTGCTCATTTGGCTTCTATGGCCAGGAATAATAATAACTTCGAGTTTCTCAGCG
This sequence comes from Balneolia bacterium, assembly GCA_003566395.1. GTDB lineage: Bacteria > Bacteroidota > Rhodothermia > Balneolales > Cyclonatronaceae > Cyclonatronum. Next base: position 4,117 of record PXDL01000187.1, read on the forward strand.
AGATCAATTTCCATCGTGGTCGTACCCATCAGGCCATGAACAACCCGGATGAAGCGATTCGGTTTTACCGTGAAGTTCTCTATTTCAGCTACCGGACACCATCCCGCGAGGTTCTGGCACAGACGCATTACGGCATGGCCGAGGTCTATCGGTTCAATTTACACGATCACGATCTGGCTGCGGCACATTATGATTCATCGGCCCGGAATACGTCCGATCTTGAGCGACTGCCTCGTGGATTTGATAGCCGCAGCGTTTCCAGAGCGTATAATGAATTTGCCCGGCTGAACAACGAAAGAGCACGTAAAGACAGCCTTCTTTACCTCGGAAATCTTCCCCCCGCAAAATTCGATTCGGTCATTACCGTAATTCAGGAACAGTATCGGCGCGAGATGCGGGATCAGGAGCGCCAGCGCAGAAGGGATTCAGGGCGTATCATAAATGTGGACCCCGAAGACCTTGAAGATGCCACCGAATCCACCGAAAACGGATTTCTTTTCCATTTGAACCGTCAGCTTATGGGTCAGGCGAGCTTGCAGTTCCAGGCCCTGTGGGACGGCCGTCCGCTGGTTGATAACTGGCGAAGGCAGGACTCGGTGCGGAGAACAATTATTGAAGCAGAAGAAGACGATGACTTTGAAGAAGAAATTATTTACGTGGAGGAGATCGAGTTTGATGAGTATGAACTCGACCTCAGCGACGTGCCTCGTTCAAGAGCCGCGCGCGAACGCATGCGCAAAGACCTTGCCCGAACCAAGTATGAAATCGGAAACCTCTATTTCTTAACGCTAAATCAGCCCGATAGCGCGAAAACCTATTTCCGCTCTATCATTCGGGATCATGAAGAATCGGAGATGGTTCCGCAGGCCATGTACTCCCTGTCAGAAATTTTTTATCAGGATGGGGATGAGGATGAGGCTCAGGTTTGGGCTGTGCAGATAGCCGACCTTCACCCCGATACGCCTTATGCCCGGCGTCTTTCCGAGCGGTTTAATCTTGGGATCCATTTAAACCAGTTGCCGTTGAGTGAGGAAGAACGGCTGGAAATGGAATACTACGATCTTTTATCTCAGATTGATTCTTCACCTCCGTACGTAATGGCCGAACAGTTTTTTGAATTCGGAAAGCAGGATACGGTTACCACATACGCCCCGGAAGCACTTTTTAATGCGGCCCGGCTGTGGATCAACACCCAAAAAGAGAACGAGGAATTTCAGGAGAATCTGGCTGATTTTCGTCAGACGCAGCGCAACTGGGAGCTGGCTCGTTCAGAACTCTCAACCCTGCAGGATTCAGCCCGCGTAGTACTGGCTGATACGGCGGCACTGGCCGAAGACGACAGCCTCAGAGAGTACTGGTCGTCCATCGCTGATTCCACCATTGCTGAACCCGAATGGCATCTTATTCACCCTTATACCGGCGAAAACTGGGACAAAGCCAGGGAAGCCTTAACCATGATAAAAGATATTCATCCCGGCTTCAGACACCGTGCCCGGGTGGATGCGCTCATGAACGAGATCAGGCCTCCCGAAGAACCGGAGCCCGAACCTGAACCCGTCGGCTTTGATCCGGAAACCGGCGATCCGATTTATGACGATGACGACCTTATAATCTCGGCCGATTCTGTTATGGTGGAAACAGGCTTGGGAGCAGCGGAAATTCTACGGACTCGTCCGCAAATGGAGCCGGGGGGCGAACCGCAAAACGGGGCGCTTCAAACAGAAACAGAAGAGCTTGAAATCGATAACTCCGTGGTTTATGAAGCCGATGAAATCCGTCATCAGCCGGTGGTTACAGGCGGAATGGAAGCCTTTGTGGATCGGTCGGGTATTCGTGAGCGGCTTGAGGAGATGAACGTAGTGGAAGCCACTTTTTATTTCATAATTCACGTAACGCCGGAAGGTGACGTGGAGCGCGCCACACCGATTGATGAAGATGAGTTTGGCCTAAACAGTCTGCTCAGAGAGCAAATTGAGCAGAACATGACGCTTCAGCCGGCGGTTCACGAAGGAAAACGGGTGCCCGTAATTTATGAACTGGCCATTCAGGTAAACTGAGTCACCGCGCTTGGATCAGGTGGCGGCAAATTCTGCCCGGCAGGCCCGGCCCCTGATATACAAGCCCGGAGTAAAGCTGCACCAGATTTGCCCCCAAATGTATCCGTGTAGCCGCCTCTTCCCCCGAATCGATACCGCCCACGCTGATAATTGTTTTTTCGTTATCTACATGATTTCTGATCAGGCGGACACATTCACGGGCGCGTTTTTGAAGCGGTTTGCCGCTGAGCCCGCCTTGGCCGATGCGGTTGATTTTGCCCTCGGTCGATTTGAGCTGATTCCGTGAAGTTGTTGTGTTGACGGCCGCATAACCGTTGATGCCCAGGGATTCACACACTTCAAGCAAACGGATGATGGTCTCATCGCCGGCATCGGCCGAAAATTTCACAAAAAGCGGGAGGTCGGGCAGTCGGTGCGGCTCGATAGCTTTAAGCAGCTTGATGAGCAGGGCCGAATCCTCAAACGTGGTACCGTCCGACGTATTCGGGCAGGATATATTCAGGGTGATGTAGTCGGCGTGGTGTTTCACAACATTGTAGCTGGAAACATAATCCTGAATAGCCGAATCGGTGTTCTTGTGGCTGACCGGCGTCTTGGCTATGTTTACGCCGACCGGAATCCGGCGTGTGATTGCTGACAGCCGCTCGGCCACTTCTTCGGCTCCGTGGTTATTCAGCCCCATACGGTTGATAAGCGCTTCATCTTTCGGCAGCCTGAACATACGGGGAACGGGATTTCCGGGAGCCGGGCGGAAAGTAACGCTTCCGACTTCGAGAAATCCGAATCCTGCGGCCGAAAGGGCCGGAATCAACTCCGCATTTTTGTCGAAACCGGCGGCAAGGCCGGTCGGGTTCGGAAAGGTGATGCCTGACGTACGGACTTCGAGCGAAGTGTCGGCGACGGTCAGCTGATCTTCGAGAAATTTTAAAACAGCATCGTATTGCTGGATCGATTTTAACAAACGGCCGGTTTGTTGATGTGCCTGTTCAGCATCATACAAAAACAATAAAGGTCTGATAAGAGATCGATAGAGCATATATTCTCAGGTTTCCCTTTAATTTACCGGTCGGGATAACTGCACCAATATAGGAGCACACCTCGGTAAGTACCAACTTCTTAATCGTAAACAATGGCAGCATTCAAATCTATTGAAGAAGTTCACACCTTTCTCAACAGTATCCCGATGTTTCAGGACAAGGGGCTTAAGGCGGCCCGCTTCGGCCTCGAAGGCATTCGGGCGCTGCTTGAGGGGATGGGGAACCCGCATGAAGGCCTGAAAACGATTCACGTGGCCGGAACCAATGGCAAAGGCTCGGTATGTTACCTGCTTCATGCAGTTTACAGCAATGCCGGATATACCACCGGGATGTACACATCACCCCA
>PXDL01000561.1 GCA_003566395.1 Balneolia bacterium
CCCTTAAACCTCATACCTATAAAACCTGATCCCGGCAGGGGTCTCTTTTTAACCTTAAATAAACGTACAATACTATGGGACAACAACAACTTTTACTCGTAATTCTGGTAACGATTATCGTCGGTATCGCTACAGTAGTAGCTATCAATATCTTCGGAACCAGCGCAGAACAAGCTAACGAAGACGCTGTGCGTCAGGATATTGCTACGATCGCCACAGCCGCTCAAGGTTGGTTTATGAAACCGGAAATGCTCGGTGGTGGTGGAAACTCATTTGATGGAGTTAGTTTTCGAGACATATCTTTTCCGTGTGACGAGAGATTAGATGTCGATGGAAACATTGTACCAGTCGGAACTTGGGATGGTTCCGAATGTACAAATCCAAATGGAGTATATGAAATCACGTCTATTGAAGGTGATGGATCAAGCTTTACTGTTCAAGGTGATGGTGGAATGACAGAGGCGAGATTCACCACTACAGTAAGAAGAGGCTCAATGGCTGACTTTACTGTTGGTACACAAGACTAACATTCATAGAAACTAATGTTTTAAGAGGCCGGCCCCAAAAGGCCGGCCTTTCTTTTCTCTGCGAGTCGCAGAATTCCCCCTGTTTCAACGCAACCTATACCAAGACACCTTATATGATACCGCGGGGCTACAATGTCACAATTCAGATATATAGGAATCGCTCCGAACGGCCGCACCGTACTGGCTGAGTTTGAAGAATCGAGCCGGAAAGAAGCCCAAAAGCGCGCCAAACGCCTGGAGACAAAACGTGCCCTCCAGACACAGAAACTTGAAGAAAAAATAACCTGGCTGTATAAAGCCCGCAAAAACGGCAGCGGCTGGGTGGAAGGCGAGCAGGATGCCTATGCCGGCGAGGACGTGGAACGCGCCCTCATGCGGCTGGGCTATGCCGATGTAAAGGTCAAAAAGAAGGTCACCTTCTACAAGCCGGGAGTACCCACCGATGATGTGGTCACCTTTATCCGCTTGTCGGCCGATCTCCTTAGGCAAAAACTACCGTATGACGAAATCCTGACCCTGTTATTGCAGGATACCTCCAACAAACGCATGAAAGAGGTCATCAAACAGATACAGAAAGATCTGCGGGACGGTAAGGAAGGCCGCGAGGTCTATGCGCGTCATGAAGACGTATTCGGTAAATTTGCCGCCTACATGCTGGGCGTGGCCACCACCTCGGGTAATATCGCGGAGATTTTTGAAAGCACGGCCAAGTTTATGGAACGGGACGCCAATTTCAAGAAGAACCTGCGGCGCTCCCTCATGATGCCGTCCATTACGGTACTCGCCATCATAGGCGTAATCCTGTTTTATGTGGGCTACATTTTCCCGGCCACGGCCGAAATGTTTGTACGCTTCGATATCGAGCTGCCGCCCATGACGGCCTTTACCCTGGAGCTGAGCTACTGGATAAAAGATCAATGGCTGCTGCTAACCACCGTGTTCACGGCACCGGTAGTGTTTTTCATTGCCGCCCTGCGAACCGAAAAAGGGCGGCTCACCTTCGACCAATATGTGATCAAAATTCCGGTTATCGGGGATTTAATTCACAAAACGAGTATTGAAATTTTTGCCCGCGTCTTTTACACGCTCTACAGCGGATCGGGGCAGAATATAGAGGTCATTAAAATCGCCGCCGAGGCCTGCCGGAACACCTATATGGAAAAGCAGATCAAGGAAGTGGCAATTCGGATGATGCTGGAAGACGGAAAAGGACTGCTGGAGTCGCTGGAAGCCACGGGCGTGTTCACGCACACCGCGCTGAGCCGCTTCAAGCTTGGGGTGGAGTCGGGCGCGCTCAAGGAAAACGCCTTTCAGCTTGCCAACTATTATGAAACGCAGACCGGATACAAGATGGAATCGATGATCGATACCATCAACCTGATAATCAACCTGTTTATCATGGTGGCCCTGATCATCATTACCGTGGTCTCTTCCGAGGCGGCCGTCATCAAACCAGCTTCAACTTTTTAATACGGAACCAAAATGTTAGCAACAAGCAGCGTAAAACGGAAAATGGGTGAAGCCTTGCTGGAGCGGGGCATCATCACCGAGCAGGTGCTGGAAGAAGCTCTCGCGATTATGGAGCGGGAGCCGGAGCACGTGCAGCGTCGTTTGCCGACCGTGCTGATAGAAGAGTTCGATGTGGATGAGGAGTCGGTCATGCGCCATGTGGCCGAGTTTTACGCCTTCAATGAAGTGGGCCTGGGCGACACCTACAAATCAGTGGAACAGGTCGAGCGCATTAGCAAGAGCAAAGAGCTTATACCGGAATCGCTGTTTGAGGAGATGATGCACATAAAGGCGCTGCCCTACCGCATCGACAACCAGAAAATCATTATTGCCACATCCAACCCGCTAAACCGGGAACTGCCGGAGCTTATTGAAAGGCTTCCGTTTCGTCAGCACGAAATCGCCTATCTGCCTTCGGAAAAAACCAGCTTCCTGATCTCCCAGGTATTTGAACAGAAAAACGAATTTCTGGAACTGCTGGAAGAGTACGGTGAAAAAACCGAGTACATAGACGAGGAAGACGAAGACTTATTAGATGAGGAGCAAATAGATGCCGAGATCAATCAGAGCATGCTCAACTCTCTGGTGGAAGGCATGCTGGTTGAGTCCGTGCGCCGGGATGTAAGTGATATTCACATTATTCCGGTAGATAAGTCTCATTCGGATGTTTTCTTCCGCGTGGACGGCAATCTTCAGCTCTGGATCAAGCAGAACAACATTCGCCCCGAGGCCCTCAGCGCGGTCATTAAAGACAAGACGCGCAACGTGGACCGTTTCGAGCGGGATTCCTCACAGGACGGATTTATTCAGCGGATGGTGGACGGTCATCAGATTCGGTACCGGGTTTCCATTATCCCGATGGTAGGAGCAGACTTCAACCGGAAATTTGAATCTATCGTAATCCGGATTCTGGACGACAGAAAAGTGATTACCGATCTCGAAAAACTCGGCCTTCAGAAAAATGCCAAAGATGCCTTTGTGAAGGCGATCAACAGGCCCTCAGGCATCGTGATTATCACCGGTCCGACGGGTAGCGGTAAATCGACCACCCTGGTGGCGGCGCTCTACTCGGTCATCAACCCCAGCGTAAACGTGCTGACGGTAGAAGAGCCGGTGGAATATTTGATCAGAGGCGCGCGACAGCTAAAGATCAGCGAGAAAATGACCTTTGATCAGGCTATGCGTGGTATTCTCCGGCATGACCCGGATGTGGTACTTGTAGGTGAGATTCGCGACCTGAAAACAGCGGAAATCGCTATTAAACTTGCCAATACGGGTCACCTTACGTTCTCCACGCTTCACACCAACGATGCGCCGAGCGCGGTAGCCCGACTCTACAAAATGGGGATCGAGCCGTTTCTGATTGCGACCTCCATTAATCTGGTGATGGCACAGCGCCTGATCCGGAAACTGTGTGAACACTGCAAAGAGCCCGTGGAGAAAGATGAAGAACTCCGCGAGCTCGCTAAAGGGGTGGGATTCAATAAAGAAGACATTGAAGAAATCACCTTTTACCAGCCGGTGGGATGCCCGAAGTGCAACAAAGGCTACAAAGGCCGGATGGCCATACACGAAGCCCTGTACTTCGATAAGCATCTGAAAAAACTCATCTATGATGCCGGCGGCAATATAGATGAAGAAATGATACGAAAAACAGCCATTGATGCGGGTATGCTTACGCTGCGCGCCTCGGGCCGGCTTCGTATCCGAAACGGCTTCACTTCCATACAGGAAGTGGTAGCTGCAACCATAGAAGATTAACAACACGAGCCATGAGCGGTTATTCAGAATTACTGATTACGATGGGGGCCCTTGCACTATTTGGTGCATTTGCCCTGCACGTACACTCTATGACGAGTTCGGGTACCACCCGGTCGCACCTAAACGAGGTGCAGATAGAGGCGGTACGTATTGCGGAATCGGTAGTTCGCCGGGCCGTGGCTCTCCCCTTTGATGAATTGACGGCAGATGAACCCTTATCCGGGAACAACCCATCCGGATTAACGCACCGCAACGAATTCGGCATGAGCACCGGACAGACCCAGCCCGCGGATTTTGATGATTTCGAGGGCTTTAGCTGGGATGTAGAAGGTGTTTACGGCACATATACCGTAAGCTGCGAGGTGAGGTATGTAACCCACAACGGGAATGCTTTTCATACAACACCTGTACGCACGCTTCGAAAACGACTTACCGTACGCGTAAGCCACCCGGCCATGAACGAGCCGGCAGAGATGAACTACATCAGAAGTTACCACTAATACATAGGGGAAATGGAAACCATACATCTGCATACAAAACCAGAAACAGACAAAGTGCTGGATAACCCACCGGGGATTTTCCGGTCATTCAAGCGTAACGAACTTCGTGAGCTGCTTGGAACCGGAAAAGTGGAGCATATCGAAGCGCTTACAGACCTCCAGATCAGCGGCGAGAACAAGCCGATGGAAGGATTTTTAATAATTGAAGGAATGGTAGAGGCCCGGAAAATGGGCCGGCAGATTGAGCAGTACATGGCGGGCGATTTCATAGGTGAAGGATTCCTTCATTCGCGTGTGCTGAACAACTGCCAGCTCAGGGCAACGATACCCACCATGATTCTGACCTTTAACCGGGAAGATTTGGTGGGATTTTTCAAGGAAAAACCCGAGCGGCTGCTCAAGGTTTTTACCATGAATGTAATTGAATCGCAGCAGCGGCATATATGCATGCTGTACAAGCGAATATCCGATATTCTTAAACAAAATGAGGGTAAGTAAATGAAAATCGGGCTGGTGGCATCCATGATGATTGCAGGACTGCTTTGGATAGCGGTGATTCAGTTGAATCATCACTTCTACGCCTCTACGGGTACGCAGACCATGCAGCATATGGAAAAAATCAAAAATGAAAGCTTCATAACCCTGCTCGAGCGGGACCTTATGCGAATGGGGTTCGGCGTGAGCGGACACGGGTTGGTAGCTGCCGACAGCTCGATCGTTTCATTTGAAACCGATTTTGAGAATAACGGGGTGATAAAGACCGTCTCGTGGTACAAAGCCGTGCAGGACTCTTCAGCTTCACCGCTGCGGTATGTGCTGATTCGGGAAACACCGGACGGCGCGATGGATTACGATCTGAATGTGAAGGATTTCTACTTCGAATACCTGAACAATCAGATGGAGCCGGCAGCGGACCTGGGCGAGATACGTCATGTCCGCTACTTTCTTATCACCGAGGCAAAACAGGGTTTCGGGCTGTTGCGTGAACGCCACGCCATTTCCCGTACCCTTACGCCGAGAAACCTTGAACTGGGACTTTAGGAGAATACTATGGGACGTGGATTACTCATTTTTATAGCAGGCATGTTTATAGTGGTCGGTATAATGAATATCGGCTCACAACAGCGCACCTTGTCTTCCGAGCAGGAAATGTCGGAAAACGTGCACTACAAACTGGCCTTTAACAACGCGATGTCGGCCGGAGAGCTGGCCGCGCAGGACATCATGCTCAACCATGCCAATTATACGTCGGGTGGTACCTACAACATCACCTTTGAAGAAGGACCGGCCGAGGTGGACATCAGCCGTCAGGGAAATATTTTCACGCTGGTATCTCAGGCGATCTCCAACGGGGTGATTGCCGAAATGCAGTCGCGGTATTTTTGGGAGAGCGATGCCTTCATTCCGGATGTTCACGGAGCTATCGGTATCTATAGTGAAAACCTGAATTTCAATGTAGCAGGTAATGCCTTTGAAATAAACGGGAACGACCATTTTTCAGGGGGCGGAATCAATCCGGAGGGCAACCACACCAACGGTATTGCGGTGAACTATGACCCCATCAAAACCTACATAGAAGGTGAGTTGAATAATCAGCAGCAAGATAACATAGAAGGAGCTTGCGGAACGCCCTGTATTAAAACGATAGATGCCGATGTATCCGCCTTTGAATCTGCCATCGAATTTCTGGCCGGTCAGGCCGATGAATACCACACCGGGTATTTTACCGCCGCCGGTGAAGGATCTCTCGGTACGCCTGAAAATCCTAAAATAATTGTGGTGGAAAACGGCACTCTTGAATTGTCGAACGCGACCGGCACGGGCATCATAATAATCCGGGACAATGGTGAGCTGGATGTGCGCGGAAATCTGGATTATTACGAAGGTCTCATTTTTGTTCAGGGATCTGCCAAACTGGTCCGTGGCAACGTGAACATTTACGGGGCCATGATTTTCGGCGGCCTCGATCCGGAGCTTGAAATCGATATCGATCTGCGCGGCAACGTGCACATCCGGTATTCGGGCGAGGTGATCGACTATCTCAACAGCTCGCTTTCATCCCGATTTTCGGGGCGTCTCACCCTGCTCGGCCATTACTATTAAACTGAAACTTTAACCAAGCTGCGGAAGCCGAAAAATGTCAACGAGTCAGATTTTTTTATCGATAGGAGCCATTTTGCTGCTGATGATTGTCTCAGCCACGCTCAACCGGACGTATTTGTCCGCCTTAAGCGGGTCGATAGATAAGCAGGTTGAAGTGGAAGCCATGAATTATGCACAGTCGATGGCTGAAGTGCTGTTCGGTACCGGAACAGACTACGAGAATCTGGACACCAATCTTGGCAATTTTGACGACGTAACCGATCCGGACCGACGATTCGGACATGTAACCACCTTCGGGGATTCGCTCTTTGCCACGATTGATATTGGTCCGGAGCAGACGCTGATTCACGGGGTACAGGGCCGCAGGGCTACCATCACCGTATTTGAAAAAAAAGAAGGCACCTATAACCAATTGGTTGAACAAAAAGCAACCATCAACCCGAGATAAGCTATGGGATCCATGATCGATTTTATTGTTCCGAACGTAATCGTAGGGCTCCTTATCCTTACGATATTCGGCGTTCATGCCATGATGATAGACTCATCGGTGGAGACAAGGGTAACCTACGATTTGCAGAGCTTTGCAGATACCGGCGTGCAGGTAATACAAGAGCACGTACGCGAGCTTCGCAGTATTGAAGCCGCCGACAATGAGAGCATCATGTACACCACGGTGAACAATGAGCAGGTCCGGATTTTCAGATCCGGGGACGAGCTTCTTGTTTCCACCTTTAATCCGGCCACAGGAGAATCTGAAGACACTCAGTATGCCCTGCGCCTGGCGGACTTACAGTTCAGCCTGATGCCGGTTGCCGGGGTGGACGATGCTTTGCTGCGGGTACAGATACAAACCGAAAGCCGGCCCGATATGGAGGTAGGAGAACGCACGCACCGCTACAGAGCCTACGCAAGCCGGGACATTTATCTGAGGAATATGCACCTAAACTAAAACCAAACACGCACCTTAAAAATAATGGGAAAATACGCGTTAATTCTCGTAATGGCCCTCAGTTTTGCAGTTATGATCTACGCACTTACCATAAATACCAGCTCCTTAACCGCCGATATGCGAAACGTTGATTCGTACAGTATCGGTCAGGCCCGCTCCATTGCACAGAGCGCGGCCCAGGTTGCGGTTGCC
>PXDL01000223.1 GCA_003566395.1 Balneolia bacterium
ACACGCAGTGTAGCGTTAAGAAAAAAATACGTCCGCTGAATACCTGCTAAAATTCATCTGAGTGCTGTGGAGCTTTATTTTTTTTAGCGTAACGAAGTGCGGTTTAGCCTTTTTTCTCCAGCCGGCGGTTTTTGGGTACCTTTTGTCCGTACAAAAGGTACAATGAATTAAATGGTGGTAGATTCAGGGCAAAATATATGATCCCATAAATAAATCGTAAATCGCCTACAGAATTGAACTGCGAAAGTTGAGTACTTAACAGTTTTGTATGAATGAATACATAACCTCGCAGGAAATTCTATTCCTGAACAAAGTCTTCGAAATAGTGTATAATTAGTGCAATTGGAAGGATAAGTTTTCGTATTCTGTTTTGCCTTTAATCCTTGTAATTCATTAATAATAGAAGGCTTTGATAAACCAGGGATTTTGGTCGTATACTACGCCAGAACAAAAATAAAACCGCAGCATAGACTATCTATTCGAGGATTTTATTTTTGTGATAAGGCAGTAGACGGGCAAAAGACCGGCTTTGCAAAGCCTCCTAATATTCTTTTTGTCTTTTTTTTATGATGACACATCATTTTTAAAGTTTATCCCGTTAAAACCACTCAATCTCACACATACACTGGAGTTCGCCTATGAAATCAATTGTTTCTGTAGCCTCACTTGTACTATTGCTTATTTTAAGCGGGTGCGGATCCTCGTCCGATACCAATGAGTTGAATTTACCCAGCTGGTACATGAATGTACCGCAGGATGAAAATTACCTTTTTGCCGCTGCAACCAATACCTCGCGGGATATGCAGCTTTCCATTAACAAATCCCTGATGGACGGCCGGGCACAGATTGCCGAGCAGCTTGAAGTCCGCATGAGCGGTATGCAGCGCCGGTTCCAGGAAGAGGTTGGCCTGGGTGAAGATTCCGAGCTGCTGGATCAGTTTACTTCGGCTTACAAATCCGTAGTTGAAGAAACCCTGGTCGGCTCCCGTGCGCGGGAACAGGAAGTGCGTCAGGAAAACGGTATCTACCGCTCGTTTGTGCTTGTTGAAATGCCGGTCGGCGCCGCCAGCCAGGCCCTGATGCAGCGCATCCGCGACAACAATAACATGTACACCCGTTTCCGCTCCACCGAAGCCTTCAAAGATCTGGAGAAGGAAATCGAGGATTACCGCGAGTGGCGCCAAAATCAGCCCCGCTAAACCCGTTATGGAATAGTCGTTTTTCGTAAAGGCAGTTTCAGATGAGTCAGCATGATACACATCGGAACTGCCTTTTTTTATACCCGCCGGAGCAGCTTATGAAGCAGATACGATGGATTGGAATTATTTTGACGGCCGGATGCCTTTTTTTTAGCTATCGGCCCGCAGCCGCACAGGACAGCGATTTTGAGCGCTGGCAACAGCAGCAGGAAGAGGCGTATCGCCAGTTTGTGGATGACGAGCAGGCCCGGTTTGCCGACTTCCTGCGACGGCAATGGTCCAGCTTTGAAGCCCGCGAGGCCGAGACCCGGGACGACGTTCAACCGAAACCGGTGGAGGCCCCGGTAGCCCCTGATCCTGACGAGCCCGAGTCCGAGCCTGAAGAAAGTCCGGACGTAGAGCCCGATCCCGATCCCGGACCTCCCTCTCCCGGCCGTATGCCCTCCATGCCACCGCAACTGCCGCCCGTTCCCTTTCAGGAAATTCCGGAGCCTGAGCCATCAACTCCGGTTGAGGCCGAGCTTCCTCCCGAGCTTCAGTTCGAATGGCACTACTATAAGGCACCGCTGCCTCAGCTGGACAATGTGCAGAACTTCAGTCTTCCCCGGCTTTCGAACGAAGCCATTGCCGACGCCTGGCTTGAGATGGCGGCCGGAAATTACAAGGAGGTCATTCGCAGCCTAAAGGATTTTGCACGCGATAAAAATCTGAACGACTGGGCCTACACGCTACTTGTGAAAGATTATAGCGCGAAGGTGTTCAGCTCGCATAACGAGGCCGTTTTTCTGACCTGGTTTCTGCTTCACAACAGCGGTTTTCACGCCAATGCCGGATATACCGACAACCGCTTGCACCTGCTGATGCCGGTGTCCGAGCGCCTTTACCACCGCGATTACTACGAGCTGAGCGGCGAGCTTTCCCGATTTTATGTGATGCGGGCCGGCCACTATCCGGATGAGCGGCCCGGTGCAATCCGCACGTATGAACCCGAAGCCGACGGCTCACTTAACGTGCTCCCCATGGCGCTGACCCAGGCACCGGCTCCTTCAGTTCAATCCGACCTAAGACAGCTTCGGTTTACCTTTGAAGGTGAGGAGTACCGCTTCGACTTGAATTATGATAAAGCATTTACATCCCTTCTGGCCCGTTTTCCTGTGATGGAACCTGAATATTTTTTCCGGGCGCCTGCATCCCAAAAACTCCACGAACAGCTGGAACGGCAGCTCAGGCCGATACTGGACGAAATGAGTGAAGGCCGGGCATTGAATTTTCTTCTCCGTTTTTCTCAAACCGCTTTTGAATATCAGACCGATACCGATCAGTTCGGGCATCAAAAATACATGACGCCCGACCAACTGCTCCATTATTCCTATTCGGATTGCGACGACCGCTCGATCTTCTTCGCTTATCTTGTGCGGCACTTTATGGATTTGCCTGTTGCCGGGGTTAGCTGGCCGGGACACATGGCCACCATTGTGAAACCAAATGAGGCGATTACAGGCGACCGGTTGCGATTCGATAATCAGTCCTGGCTGGTTTGCGACCCGACCTACATCAACGCGAATGCCGGAATGATGATGCCGCATTTTCGGGATGAGTCCGCCCGGCTTCACCCTATAGAGTGACGTGCAGGTCAGCACATCGCATGCAATGAAACCCTTACTTCTCGTTTTATCGCTTGCCGCCGTTAGTTGCTCGGCCGCTTCCGAAACAACCATTCAGGACCGGGGAGCAAGTAGTCAGAATAGCGGCATTCCGGCTTATCCCGAATGGTTTTTACATCCGGACCGGTGGCCCGAGGTGCTTTCAACCGGCTACGCTCCCGTTTCATTTTTTGAGGATGAAGCCATAGCCCGGGCCTTTGCCGATGCGAAGGAAGCCGTGCGGGCACAGCGTGGTTTGCGTCTTTCTTACACAACATTCTGGGAGCAACTCCCGGACGACAGTTTCCGAAAAACCGGTCGTGAAATACACATAGATACCCTCGGAGCGGAAAAAGACGATCTTCTTTTGCTGACGGGTTCATCGGCCGGAAGAATGACCGTTGCGGCGGCGGGAACGGAAGAAATACCTTCGCTCTCCTCCGTCCCCCGGACTCCGGGTCCGCAGCCGGTCTGGGTACGGCAGACTCCAGACTCGGAAAGCGGAATGTATGCGGTAGGGTTTCATACCGTGTATTACAACGAGCAGGAATCCTGGAAACGAGCGGAATTGCAGGCGCTGCTTTCACTGGCGCGTTCGTACAACACCGAGCACCGGCGTTTGGAGCGAACACTTAACGGCGCCTCCGAAGCGCTAACGCTGCAAACCTCCAGGGTAACTATCGCCTCATTCCGTGTGGTGGAAAGATGGAGAGACGCCCGGACCAGCTACGTGCTCATCCACGCACACATCCGCGAATAAAACCATCCTAAGTTTTAACGCCAACGACCCGTTGACAAACTGAAAACCGACCTCATCTTTTAGCGTCATAAACCATGATAAGCGGAAGCTCGTCTTCATCACTTGAAATTCCGTACATGCGGTAATTATTTACAGAAGAAATCATCCCTTCGAACGGTTGACTAAGCACGCCCTCAAGCTTTCCGTCTTCGGAAAAGATAATCCAGTCGGGATCTTCATCATCATACAACTTCACCCATACATACCCTGCCGGGTCATACAAAATACCTTCGCTTTTTCCCCGGATATCGGGAATTTCAGAAATTAGCCGGTTTCTCTGTTCTGCGGGAAGATCGAACGGATCACTTAATTCATCAACGAATTCAACCTTTTCTTCACGCGTAACCGGGCGGTCGGGGCGATGAAGGCTTACCTCGTTCACCAGCTCGCCCGTGCTGATACGATATCGGGAGAACCCCACCTCGTCGCGGCGCAAGGTAAACAGGTAATCATCGTGAAATGCAGTCATCAGCTCCGGATGGTGGGGAGATGCAAAAGTCATCATCGGCAGCCCGTCGGGGTTGTTAATAACCATTTGTTCGATCACGGGAAAATTCATGTGTTCCTCTTCAATCATGTGGCCCTCCGAATCAATCAGGTGGAGATAGTCGATCCGGTCTTCGGCTTCCATATTCATGCGCGTCCGTTCAATCAGCGCAATGGAGCCGTCGGGCATCAGATGGAAACGGCGGGGAAACATCTCTATGGTAAAATCTTTTTTGGGATTCAGGCTTTCTTCTTCCCACCGATAGAGCGAAAAGCGGCGCAGCATCTGGCTGAATATGAGCACCTGCCCATCCTCATTCATACTGATAATCGGATTCATCATCTGCACCTCGCCCGGTCCGCGGCCTTCCCGCAGAAAGCTTCCGTGTAAGTCGCCTTCTCCGGAAAACACATACACCCGGTTTGCCCGGAAGTCCGATACCATAAAGTGGTCGTCTTGGAGCGGAAACACGCTCAACGGCTGCTGCATCATCAGCTCCTCGCTGTCGCCGATTTCCACGACCCGAACAGTTTCCCATTCGGGAGCATCGAGGGGATCGTAAGTTCCTCCGGAGGTGTCATCGGTTTCGCTTCCGCAGGAAATCAACAAAACGGATACGCACAAAACAAGATACTTTGCTTTAATGGTCATGCTTACGTTTTTTTTGGGGATGGTTTTAGTTTAGCCTGTCTGTAGCAGTTACAAATACGCTCCGATCAGCATGGCGACAAGACGTCCGTACATCTTTTGCAAAAACGGTCGCTGCTCCCATTCTTCCCTGCCGATTTCATCGGAAGCCAGCAGATCTTCATCAAACAGAGCCGCCATAGTGCTGCCGAAATCTCCATCAAGCACATTAACGTTGGCTTCATCATTAAATCGGAAAGAGCGGTTGTCGAAGTTGGTGGACCCTACCGAAACAAAATAATCATCCACGATCATTATTTTGGCATGATACATGGCCGGTTGGTACTCATACATGCGCACTCCGGCATCAAGAAGGCTGCCCCAGCGCGATTGTGAGGCGTAGCGTACAAAAGATTTATCAATTTTCTCACCGGGCATCAGAAGCTTCACGTCCACGCCCCGTTCAGCAGCACGCACAATCGCTTCGATAAACATCTCATCCGGAAAAAAATAGGCCGAACCGATCCGAACATTTTCACGGGCTGAAGCCAGAGCATACATCATTAATTTCCTCACCTGCTTTTTGCCCTCTCCGGGATGACTGATCACAACCTGCATAGGCATTCCGCCGGCTGAGTCGGCCTCAGGATAATAACGATCACCTATCAGCAGTTCACCCTGTGCAGACACCCAATTCTCCGAAAAAGCAGCCGCAAGTTCTCCAACAACCGGTCCCTGAAACCGGAAATGATAATCTTTATATCCGTCTCCGGCCGGTTCTGACAGCCAGGGGTCGGCCGTATTCATGCCTCCGGTATAGGCCGATTTCCCATCCACCACAAGCAGTTTACGATGCGTCCGATGATTGAATTGTGCAAGCTGATACCATGACGGCTGCCGCCAGCGCACAACCTGCACACCGGCATCTTCCATCATGTTGAAATACTCTCCGGGGGCGGTTGCCGACCCCACAAAATCCATAAGGAAGTGAGTGGAAACGCCGCGCCGTGCTGCATCCGACAATGCTTCAGCAAACCTGTTTCCTATATCTTCTCCGAAATAGTTATAGGTTTCTTTCAGAATACTTTTTTCTGCATTGTTGATATCTTCAAGCATGGAGCTGTAGGTTTCTTCCCCCAGGGTGAAGACCTCAACCGCGTTGTTTTCAACCCACCCGCGTCCGGTTAAAAGACCCGACTCCCGTTTAAAACCGGAATCTTCCACACTGTATGATGATTCCATGTGTTGGGTTATTCTTTTTTCCTTTGGCGTGGCGTTGAAAAACAGCAGGGTCCCGATCAGATAGATAAAAAATAATCCGATTACGGCTGCAATGGCCCATTTCAGGTTTAGTTTGAATGACATGACCGGCTACTCAGGTAATTTGCTGAAAGATAGAATGAGCGCTTGTTGAGGTAGATATGATAGCTTATATGCTGAGAGTAAGGTACGAAATTGGTTCTTAAAGATGTTTACTTCCACATCGGAGTTACAAGTTTGCATCTACCAAATGGGATTGATTTTTTTATTTACTGAAAAAATAGCGACTTGATAAGTTTATTCGTCGGTTTCTATGAATTCACCGGCTTTTCCTGACTTTAGCGAAATACAACAATTCCTTTCACGAGCTTTAAAAGCGTCATGTGCTTAGCCGTTGAGCAGATAACCAGGATGATATTCATGCCGTTGTAAATCCTTTTTCATGATACGTTTCGAAACAAGTACGTGTAAGGCGTCTTAATGCAGCGAAAAGGCCGGGATCATTCTTCCTGAAATTGAAACAGGATTTGCCCTGCATTTTTTTCCGCAGGCCGGGAGAGGCTTCATCCAAAAGCTCCGGATTTGTATAGACCGGCATGAGATGGTAGCTCACATAGTTTTTCCGGATTTGAACCCCTCCGAACCACAGCCGCTTTTTGTTCGGCATGATGTGATCTGTTTCAACCGAAAAGTCGTCCTCGGTGTCTTTCAAAACCGTAAGACCCGGGGTTTCTTCCTGCATGATGGTTTTCAGGCTATTAAATATGATGCTGAATTCCGGATCGACGGCCATACGATTTTTAAATTTGTTTAGGATAGGAAGTGTACATGAGGGTATTAATTCCGGTCGGGGCGTTTCCAGCGCACCGGCGCTTCGGGCTCGGGTTTTAGCTCAACCGGATTTGCTTTCAGCAGCCGCATCGCTTCCCTTACAGAGGCTTCGAGTTGGGGATCAAACCCGCGCATTACATCGGCGGGATGCTGAAACACTTCTATATCGGGAGCAACGCCTTCCCCCTCAACGGCCCATTCCCCGTCGGTGTCGAAAAATCCTCCTCTGGGCGCAATCATTCCTCCGCCGTCGATGAAGCGTGGTGTATCCCAGGTGCCGACAAGCCCGCCCCAGGTTCGGGTTCCGATTAGCGGACCGATTCCCATCTTCCGGAACATATATGGCAGCAAGTCTCCGCCCGATCCGGCGTTTTCATTGATGATCATCACCTTCGGTCCCCAAATGCCGGCCATAGGTGTGGTAAACGGTTTACGATCTCCTGCGCGGCTGTTGAAATATCCGTGAAGCTCGCGGTTCATAATATCCACCATATAATCGGCCGCCGAACCGCCGCCGTTATTCCGTTCGTCAATTACGGCGCCTTCTTTATCCTGCTGCGAAAAATAGTAGCGGTTAAAATACTCATAGCCGACCGCACCCGTGTTCGGAACATATACATAGGCAAGCCGCCCGTCCGAAAGGTGATCCACTTTTTTTCTGTTCGATTCAATCC
>PXDL01000116.1 GCA_003566395.1 Balneolia bacterium
ACCGGAACAAATGAATCGTCATAAATTAAATTACCCGACTGCTCATGAAATGAGGGTTTTGAAAACGTTTGAAATCCAATAAACGAATATTATTGCACCAACTTCAAGCTACGGGAAGAAAATTCCCTCCGAATAGTATTTTCGCTTCTATTCTTGGATGGTTGTCATACCGTACAACCTCAAGCCGTTACAGCCCAAAAATGTTGATTGACACGCCGCAGAAATTCCAAACCAATAAGGGACTATATCACGAGGAGACTTCCCCACTATTTTAAATGATGAAAAGATGGTATGTTTAGCACGTTCTTTGGCTTAAATTCCGGTTTCGGACTTAGCTGAGTTTCAATTCTTTCAGATAATCATTTCGTATGACATCACGATATTTTGTACGTTTTTTCCTGTTCTTTGCGCTGGTGTGGCCGTCTGTTATCTCGGCACAGGATTCCGGAACGGAGGGAAATGAACAGGTAATAATGAACGAGCTTTCGGATTTACTGAACCGCAGCGAGCTTATCAACGATTTGGGTGTACCTGTACTGCTCCGCACGAATATGCCCGACCGAAACCGAATGGTGTTGTTTAACAGACTCCTGGAAATGGGGAAAACGGTAAAGCTTGAAGGGGATGTGCACCGACTCCAGCTTATGGTTTATGCCGATAACAGCCTCAACCAGACCGACCGCGAACAGGCCGAAAGAAGGCTCGGTGGCGAATTACAGCTTTTTTTAAGTGATACGGATGACGAGTTGATGCAGACCGAGACCCTGCAATTTACCTACAGCGATACCATTCACATCGACCTCAAAGATGCCGTGCAATCCGAATGGGCGGCTGGTCGTTTTCATCAGTCAAACACCCTTGCCGAGCGCAACAGATGGCGTGAGTACGGTCAGCCAGCCGTAATTGTAGCCGCAACAGGTGTAACCGTATTCCTCTTGTTTAATCTTCGCAGCAACTGATTTATGTTTTCGGCTTCGTTTTATTTCCGTTTATTTTCCGTCGTATCGATTGCAGCCCTGATTATTGCCATTATTTCCTGTGCTACGCCAACCCAGCCTACCGGCGGTCCGGCCGATAACACACCGCCCGTTATAACCGATACGGAACCCCAAAACGGAACCGTACTGTTCGACGGAGACGAAATTCGTTTTTTCTTCGATAAATATGTGAACAGAGAGTCATTCGCTTCGAATTTTCGGATCGACCCGATAGAGGGTGTTCGTTACGACTTAAGGTGGAGCGGAAGATCGGTTCGCGTACGTTTCGAAGAGCCGCTTCCCGATTCAACGACCGTAATATTTACGGTTGGTACGGGCTTCAGTGATACCAACAGAAACCGTATCCGTGAACCTTTTGTATTGGCGCTTTCAACCGGAGACACCATTGATGAAGGTGAAATTGAAGGCCGTGTGATTGACGCTCAATCAGGGAGAGGGAAAGAAGAAGCCTTTGTTTTTTTATACCGGCAGCCTTTCGATTTGGAAGGCCGAGCCGCGTATGTGGCGGAAACCGACTCGGCCGGGAGATTTACGTTTACGTATCTCAGCAGCGGAACGTATAAAGCCTTTTGGGTGGACGACCGGAACAGAAACCGGAGATGGGAAAGGGCGTCGGAATCGGCCCGGCCGTTTTATCGGGAATCAGTTCACGTAAACCAGCAGAGAACCTCCCAGCTTGGAAGAACTTATATAAGTGAACCGGATACGATAAGGCCCCGGCTTCAGGGCACAGGTATGCTGTCATCTCAGCGTTTAAGGTTACGGTACAGTAAGGGTATGGAAATTGATTCGGAAGCCACTATTGATATAGTGAATCCCGAAGGAGAGTTTTTCGCAAACGCAGTTCCGCTTTTTGTTGATAAAGAGCAAGCCAATGTCGTGTTTGCTCATGCAGAGCGGGAATTGCCCGAGGATCTTGATTTCAAAGTCAGAACCATTGGAATTACGGACCGCCATGGAAATGAACCCCGCAGCGAAGCTCCTGTATTTTCCGGGTCGGCCGAACCTGATACCACCCATATCAGATTAATCCGGCATATTACTGAACGGGGTGTGTTACAAGACGAACCAATGATCTTTGAGTTTTCAGCCCTTATTGAAGGCACAAGTGTTGTAGATTCGCTTGAAGTGGTTCGGGATGAAACTATTTTTGAAGCATGGGATCCGCTTGAGATTCAGAACAATCTGCTGATCCTGTATCCTCCGGAACGCTGGAGTGAAAGCAGTGACTATACCATTCGAATTTTTGATGAAAGGACCGGAAGTAGAAAAAATATCAGCACTAAAATATTTCCCTATTCGCGCATGGGTACGCTTCGGATTCAGATAAATGAGGATCAAAGAATTGAAGGTATTTTCCATCATATTTCCATCCGGAACGAAGTGGATGATGTGGTATTTGAGGGCAGGACCGAAGGGGAACTGTTAGTCGAGAATCTGGTGCCCGGAAACTACAAGGTTTTCAGTTTCAGAGATGATGACGGGGACGAGCAGTGGTTTCGCGGCGAGGTTGACCCGTTCGCAGCTCCCGAACCTTTCCATGTAGAACGCGGGGTGGAAGTCCATTCACGAATGGAAGGCGATCTGGAAATCACCTATCAGGCAGCACCTGCCGAACGAGGAGGCCCGATCGAATTTGCAGATCCTGATGAAACGGATGAGCCTGATGAACCGGAAGAATCAGAACAGCCGGAACCTGAAGAACCTGACGAAACAGAAGAGGGAGATCCTTAATTCGGGAATGGATAGAACGCAGAAGGCTCGGATTGTGCCTGATTCCTGCAGATAGGTGTGAATTTAGAATACAAAAATTCAGAATGCAGAATTAGTGGAATAGCATTTCCAGACCATAACTCAACTCAACTCGGGTCTTTTCCGATTTCGCGTCAACCTGCAACCTTGAAGCTGTATTCTGAAAACTGAATTCTGACAAACAGTTGACACTGACAAACTGAACCCTGAAATTCTATTTCCCGATATGGGTGATTGCATCACCGGCGTTTAATACAGGCATGTAGTTTAAACTAATCACATGGCCGGCTTCTTTTGCTTTTACAGGATAGGTGGTTTCACCATAAGGGTCGGTTATGCTCCCGATGCGCTGATTTCTCCTGACGGTCTCTCCGGGTTCGATCTCGGCATGAAAAATACCCGCATAGCGCGCACGAACCCAGGATGTGGATTTCAGAATTTCGGTCTTTCGTGAGGCTTTGGGCGCTTCGGGGTTCATTCCCAACCCTTGCATCAGCCTGAGTGTGCCGTCAACGCCTTCTTGTATTGCATACTCATCAAAGCGCAGCGATTCTCCGCCTTCATAAACAATGATGCTTTTCCCTTGTTTATGCGCCGCTTTTCTGAAGGATTTTTCAATCATACGTGAGTTTAGTATGAACGGAGGGGCAAACATCCCGGCGAGGTCAAGGTTGGGTCCGTGCTCGAAATCGCAGCGTATTTGGGGAAAATTGCTGAGGCTGGCTCCTCCGGTATGAAAATCTATTCCGTAATCGATATTCGGAATAATCTCGTTCATCAACACATTGGCCACTCGCTGTGCAAGTGATCCCGTTTTATTTCCGGGAAAGCTTCTGTTCAAATCTTTACCGTCAGGCAGATAGCGTTCTGACTGTAGAAATCCGTAAACATTTACGATTGGTATAGCAATTACGGTGCCCGACTCAGGCACAGCTTGTCCGGATGAAATGAGCCTTCTCACGATTTCGATACCATTGATTTCGTTACCGTGAAGTCCGGCTGTTAAAAGCAGTACGGGGCCGCTTTTAACGCCCCGGTACACGTAAACAGGCAGATCGATCGGGGTATGCGTAGGGAGCCGGGCTATCTTGTAATCTACCTGAGCCGTTTCTCCTGGTTCAATATTACGGCCTTTGAGTTCGAAGTGTGTGGTTGTCTCCATCTTAGAATCCGATCCTGTCTTTGGTGGGTTTTCGGGTTCCGGTTTGTTTTTCCAGAAACTGAATTATTTTTCCGGCAATGTTAATGCCCGTTGACCGCTCTATGCCCTCAAGTCCGGGCGAAGAGTTTACTTCCATTATCAGCGGACCGCGATTGCTTGGCAGCATATCAACTCCGGCTACGCCCAGCCCCAGCGTCTTAGCCGCTTTTATCGCGGTTCTTCTTTCGGCAGCACTAAGCTGGATGGATTCTGCCCGCCCGCCACGGTGAAGGTTAGATCGGAACTCACCCTCTTTGCCGGTACGTTTCATCGCGCCCACAACTTTTCCGTCCACAACAAAAGCCCGAATATCGGTTCCTTTGGATTCGCGAATAAACTCCTGAATAAGAATATTGGTCTTCAATCCATAAAATGCATCAAGTACGGATTCGGCTGCTTTTTTAGTTTCCGCGAGAACGACGCCGATGCCCTGGGTTCCCTCAAGCAGTTTAATGACCACCGGAGTGCCACCCACCATTTCAATGATGTCGGATTTATCTCTTGGCAACCGGGCAAATCCTGTTTTGGGCATATCGATGCCTTCCCTTGAGAGAATCTGCATACTCCTGAGTTTATCACGAGATCGTACAATGGCCTGAGATTCAGTACAGGATACTACCCCCATCATTTCAAACTGGCGAACTATCGCACAACCGTAAAACGTAACCGATGCCCCGATTCTGGGAATAATCGCATCAATGTCTTCCACCTTCTCGCCTTCATAATGAATTTCAGGCTTGGATTTTTCGATGGATACATAACATTTCAGATGATCGAGCACCCTCATGGTATGTCCGCGTTCACGGCCTGCTTCAATCAGCCTGCGGGTAGAATAAAGTCCGGAATTACGGGAAAGAACAGCAATGTTCATGATATGGTCTTCTTATTTGATGAATTTTTTTGTATCCATGACAGATTCTTTTCCGATACATCGACCACAAACCGTTTGTAGATTGCTTTACGTCCCAAAAGCACCGGATAATTTTGCCTGGACCTGTCGGCCAGCGAAAGGTCGGTTTTATAGGTTTTCCCATGGATGGATATTCGCGTTTCCACAATGATTCTCTTTTGCACGTTGCCGAAACTGTTCCGGATGCGCTTGACTTTTTTTACCGGCAAGGTCATTTTCAGGTGGTTGTAGTCGGGATGTGACGGGTCCAGAAGCCTGAAGCTTACCATTTCGGATGTTCCTTCCGTGAAGCGCTTTACATCATGGCAGTGAATGGCCGATGTATAGGCACCTGTGTCCACTTTTGCATCAAGTCCGGTCATCCCGAAATCGGGAAAATCAATTTTTTCAGTACGGCCGATAACTTTTTTCATGAGTAGAGTGATGAATACACCATAAATTGATATGCGCAGATTAATGACTTCAGAAGCTGCGGCTTATTCTTTTTCTAAATAAAAAAGCCGGCGAAAAGATCATCACCGGCTTTTTATAAGATAAGGGCTTAATTCGTGGTTTACGAATCAGAAGTAGGTGTGGATAACCATCAGGATAAAAGCGATGATCACAAAGTTGGCAATCGAAAGCGGCAGCAGCTTGGCCCATCCCAGGCTCATAAGCTGATTGTATTTGAAGCGCGGAATAGTCCAGCGTACCCAAATAAACACGAAGATCATAAATGATGTTTTACCAATGAAAACCGAAACGTCAAGAATCGCTTTGAGCCATGTGCCTGCTTCCGGAAGAATATGCTCGTAATATCCTGCAAACGGCAGGTGATAGCCGCCGAGGAAAAATGTTGTTACCAGCATACTGCCAATTACGACGTGCATATATTCGGCAAGGAAAAACATGCCGAACTTCATGGAACTGTATTCAGTGTGAAATCCGCCCACGAGTTCTTGCTCGGCTTCCACAAGGTCGAAGGGAGAACGATTAGCTTCGGCAAAAGCAGCAACGGTAAAAATGATACACCCGATCGGATTCACAAAAATACCCCACCAGAATAGCTGAGCGTTTACCATATCAACCATGCTCAGGGAACCGGCAAACAAAACCATTGAGGCAATGGCCATACCCATCGGAAGTTCGTAACTGAGCATTTGAGCAGCGGCCCGCAACCCGCCGAGAAGGGAGTATTTACTGTTTGAAGCCCAACCGGCCATAGTTACACCATAAACCCCCAATGATGTAATGGCAAGAATATACAATACACCAATATTCAGATTTGTAATGAACAATCCGTCACCGAAGGGGATCACGGCAATGGCCATAAGCGCGGTAATCACCGGGATGAGAGGGGCGAGGGTGTGAAGCATCCGGTTGCTGTACGTAGGGGTCACATCTTCTTTGAAGATCAGCTTCACTACGTCGGCAAGCGGTTGTAAAGCCCCAAAAGGCCCCACACGGTTCGGACCGACCCTGTTTTGTATAAATGCGGCAATTCTGCGCTCCGCATATACACAAACGGCCGCCGAATTAAGCAATGCCCCCAGAGCAAGCAATAAAATTATATAAGAAGAAATAATCGGTGCTTCCATCAAAAAACCTGATCTCTATGTATTTATTGATTAATGCTTAATTGGCTTCTTTTTCTTGTTCCTGCCCGATAAGCGGTATTCCCAGCTCGTCGTCCATACGGTCGTAGCTTACGCCGCTGAATTTCTCATTTACGGCAGAAAGTTCTTCCATAATTTCACGGGTTGAAATATAGCCGTACTGATCATCGGATTTTGCTGCCACGCGCTCAAGAAATTCCCAGGCCGGAATGCAGTCAATCCGGTTTTTATCTGTTACCCAGTTATCGAATTTTGTTCCGTAGCGGTCAAGCCGCCCTACAGACATCTCCAGATTCAGTTTACGGTTTGTGTACATGGTTTCCTTGGCCGCAACGGTCCGCTGTATGCGTCCGTCCACATTCACATAAGAACAACTTTGTTCTACGGAATTAGCGATCGGAATTACTATATCGGCTTTTGTGGAGGTTTCATTTTCGTTGGACCCCATGTACACCAAAAACGCATCCCTGACAGCTTCATCAGTGATCAGTTTCCGGCCGATGAGATTGTCTTCCAGTGAAATAATGACTTTCGGAGCTTTCTTGCTCAGATGTTTTGTGAATTCCTCCGGACTCAATTCTTTGAATCCAAGAAGCCGGCACCCCTGTGTGTTAGGGTACTGATCATCATCGATAAGAAAACCGTCGCCGCTGCCTTTTCTGATATTAGGCACAAACACGATTTCTTCAACACCAAGCCGGTTGAAGTGTTTTTGAAGCATGAAATTGTCTTCAACGGAAGAAAAGGCACTTCCGACAACCAAAATTTCGTCCGGATTAACTTGCCGCATCTTTTCGGCGAGGCTCATCTCGGCGTTCGACCAGGAAGACCTGATTTCCTCGTTATCAATACGAACCGTAGGTTTAGACAAACGGTTTTCATTTAAACGGGTGATGTCTTCTCGTCCGAAATCCGGCATCCAGTAATCGTTTACTTCCGGATTATATCGGGGGGTGATGCGCATTACGAGGTTGTCGCGCGTCCAGACGTCAATATTACATCCTTTGCCGTTGGTGATGTCGATTCCGGGCGTTTGGTTCATTTCCCAAA
>PXDL01000067.1 GCA_003566395.1 Balneolia bacterium
ATGACCACTGGTCATATTTTATTGAAACACCATGCATACTACTCCGTATCATGCGCGAGATAACAACAAGAAATAAGACCATCATCCATAAATACATGAATATGGCCAGGGCCGTATTACTTTCAATACTTTTAACTATAAGTGCCGGATTTGTTCTTCCGGCGTGGGCTCAGCTTAACGGCGAGGCCGGTATAAACCTGCAAGATCGGGAAGAGATCACTATCTCACTTGATGAAGCTGTTCAGATCGGCATGGTGAACAACTACATGCTGCGTCGCGGAAAGCTGAATGTAGATCAGGCTAACGCTCAAATTCGAGAAGCCTGGGGTGCGGTTTATCCACAGGTGAGTGCATCGGGTTCATATACAAGGAATATTCAGGTGCCGAATCCCTTTGCCGGTTCCGATGCGGGTGGAATTTTTGAGGGCTTTGCCGTAATAGAATGGCTGGCCTTCAATGAGGAAAGGCGTACCGACGGAGACCCGAATACCGAGCCGATTCCCCTTGACGAGTATCTTGAACGTCAGGCTCAGGGATACCGTGATGCAGGGCTTTCACCGCCCGGATTCGACGATGACAACCCGTTTGCTATCGAAAATGAATTTCAATTCGGAGTGAACATCACCCAGACACTTTACAATGGTTCGGCTTTTGCCGCTATTCGCGGAGCCGAGCAATTAAGGCAGATAAACCTTGATCAGGTGGAGCGGGATCGTCAGGTGGTGACCGATCAGATCACCGAAGCTTACCTCACGGCCGTGCTTGCTAAAGAGCAGTTCGATGTGCTTCAGAAAAGCGTTGAACGACTTCGCTCTACAGTGGAAGAAACCCGCAAATCCGTTCAGGCCGGGATTCTATCGCGTCAGGAGAGGCTGAGCGCGGAAGTTGAACTGGTAAATCTGGAGACCGAAATGATAGAGGTCGAAGACCGTGCTGAGCTGGCGAAAAAAAATCTGAGCATGATTCTCGGTATTCCGGTGCGCATCACCCTGAACCTGACCGATAAGCTGGAGTTTGATGAGTCCGAAGACGTAGTGTTTCCTGATGTTGAAGAATCCTATGTAAAGGCTATTGCCCAACGGGCGGATGTAAGTCAGGCGGACGGTGTTATCGGCCTGCTGGAAGTGCAGCGGAACATCACGCGTTCGCAGTATTTCCCGGTGGTATCGGCATTCGCAAATTACGCATATATAGGTCAGGTGCCCGATCAGCGTAGAGTCGTAAGCCGGGTACCGGGTGAAGATTTTGAGTTCGATTCAACACGCCGGTCGTTTTTCAGCGACAGCTACTGGAACCCGGCATTCAGCGTGGGGGTCAGTATGAACTGGACTATTTTCAACGGATTTCAGACAAGGGCCAGAGTACAGCAGAATACCATCGAAAAACGACAGGCCGAGATTGACCGGGAGCAGCTGCGAAACGGTGTGTATCTCGAAATAGAGCAGACGGTACGAAATCTCGAAAATGCGTACCGCCGCATTATGAGTCAGCAGCGAAATATTGAACAGGCAGAACTGAATTATGAAATAGCATCGCAGCGGCTTAGTGAAGGGCTTGGCACCTCGCTTGAAGAGCGTCAGGCGTCATCGCTGCTGGATCAAAGCAGGCTCAACTATCTGGCCGCGATATACGACTACCGGGTAGCCTTAAGCAAATACAGAACCGCAACGGGCACCCGGATTGATTCGGGCACAGCCGGCTTGTGAACGACAATATTATGACATTTTCAGTATGTACAAGTTATCAAAACCAACAATGAAACCATTAACTCTTCTTTTTTTACTCGTTACCGTATTGGCTGTTTCCGCTTGTGAAACAAATGATAACGGCAACAATGACGTGCAGGTAAGAACGGTGCCTGTTGAAACGGTTACCATCACGCCCGATCGATTTGACGACTTTATCCGTATCTCCGGCTCGGTGGAGGCTATAAATGATGCAGTCATTTCGGCCGAAGTGAACGGGCAGGTCCGCAATATTGCCGACCGCGGTCAGCGGTTTAACCGTGGTGAGGTCGTCGCCCGAATTGACGACCGTATCTTTCGTGCTAATGTTGAGTCGGCCAGGGCGGCCTTTGAATTTGCGCAGGACACGTTTGAACGGCTGCAACCCCTTTATGCCGATTCTATCGTTTCCACTCAGGATTTCCGGGGGGCGAGCACCGAACGCGACGCAGCCCGTGCTCAGCTTGATCAGGCTGAAAAAGCTCTTGAAGACACAGAAATTCGCGCACCTTTTGCCGGACGTGTCGAAGAACGCATGGTACGTACAGGCGAGCTCATAAATGCCGGAATGCCGGTGGTTCGCCTGGTGAATACCGAACGGGTTCGGGTTCGTGCCGGTGTCCCGGAGCGCTACAGCGGACAAATTACCGAGGGAAGTGAAGCGCGAATCAGCCTGAGATCTTACAGCGGTGGTGAATTCGACACCAGGGTAACCTACGCAGGAAATGTTATTGACTCCGACCGGAGAACCTTTCCCGTAGAAATTGAAATGCGCAATCCGGAACGGGTGATCAAACCCGAGATGGTAGTAAATGTACGCCTGAAGCGCAGGTCGATTGAGAACGCCGTCATCATACCGCGGACCGCCATTATAAGAGATGAAAGAAGCGAAAGCGTGTTCGTGGCCCGGGAGGGAGAAAACGGGCTTCAGGCTGAGTTGGTAGAAATTCGTACCGGTTCGGCAGCGGGCCCGGTTATAGAAATTGTGGAGGGCCTTGAAGAAGGTGATCAGGTGATCGTGGCAGGTGCGAGTAACCTGAGTATCGGTGACCGGCTGAACGTGATTTCAAATGAATCAAGCACCGAACGCGCGGAAAGACTGCAGCGTCAGGATCGGCCGGTAGTGACTTTTGACTGAGACCGAAACCACTCCGGAAAATATTTGCAAAACATGCCGTCCGGTTAAGGAAAAGTACGCCGGACCAATTTAATACACTATGAAATTAAACGAGATTACGCTTAAAAACAGAACGGTTATTGTAGTTCTGGCCATCATTCTGATTTGCGCCGGAGCCTTCAGCTACAGTTCTATTCCCAAGGAGTCTAATCCCTCCATCGAGATTCCCATTTTTATTGTGAATACGATCTATCCGGGCATCAGTCCGGCAGATATGGAGGCGCTGGTAACCCAGCCGATAGAGCGTGAACTTCAGGGAATCAACGGGGTAAAGGAAATACGCTCAACTACGCTTGAAAGCGTGAGCAGCGTGGTTGTTGAGTTCGATCTGGACGTTTCGCTGATTGAAGCCAGCCAGCGGGTACGCGAACGGGTTGACCTTGCCCGCGCCGATCTTCCTCCTGATGTTGAAGAGCCCGTTATCATTGAAATTGATCTGGACGACTTCCCCATTATGACGGTAAACCTTGCGGCCGATTACCCGCTTTCTCGCCTGACGGAAGTAGCCGAACGCATGGAAGATATGCTCGAAACCGTGCAAGGCGTACGCGAGATCGACATGATAGGAAAGGTGGAGCGGGAAGTACAGGTAAATGTTGACCTTGACGCCCTTAACGGGTACGGAATCCCGCTTCCTGCACTGGTGCAAGCCATTCAGGGGCAAAATCTCACCATTCCGGGCGGGACTATAGATGTGGACCGGATGAGCTACCTGATTCGTATCAGCGGAGAGTTTCAGCAGCCCGAAGATATTCTGGATTTGGTTATACCAACCGGAGGCGGCAACGGAGGCGAAAACGGACCGCCGCCCGAAGGACTGGTGTACATGCGCGACGTTGCAGATGTGGTTTTCGGCTTTAAAGACCGGGAAAGTTTTGCGCGTCTTCGCTCCTACAAAGTTGATGAAAACGGGAATTTAAAACCCGTGCCCCAAGCCGAAATTGATGATCTTGAGGTTATTTCGCTGAACATAAAGAAACGTCCGGCCGCAAATATCCTGGAAACGGTTGAAGCGGTGATGGCCGCCGTAGAGGAATTCCAGCTGCCGAGCGGCACTCAGGTAGTAATTACCGGAGATCAGAGTCAGGATGTGAGAAATCTGATCAGTGATCTTGAAAACAGTATCATCAGCGGGATGCTCTTTGTTGTACTGGTACTGGTCTTTTTCCTGGGAATCCGGAATGCCTTGCTGGTAGGTACGGCCGTACCGCTTTCCATTATGCTGGGGTTCACCGTGTTGTACGCCCTCGGCTACACCGCTAACTTCGTTATTTTATTCAGCCTTATTATTGCCCTGGGTTTATTGGTGGATAATTCCATCGTGGTGGTGGAAAATATCTATCGTTTCCGGGAGATGGGCTACGAGCGATTTGAAGCGGCCAAACTCGGAGCCGATGAAGTCGGGTATGCCCTTATTGCAGCCACGTCCACGCTGCTTGCCGCTTTCATCCCTATGACCTTCTGGCCCGGGATAATCGGTCAGTTTATGGGCTATCTGCCCTTCACCCTGATTGTTGTGCTGTTGTGCTCGCTGTTTGTGGCACTGGTTCTTTATCCGGTGCTTACAGGCTACCTGGTACGGTTGGATTCCGATAAAAAGCGGCCCATGAGGCGCAGAGTTAAAATGCTCATGTTCGGCCTCGGGCTATTTCTTATCGTCGCGATAGGTGTAGCCAACCCTATCACCCTTTTGGTAAGCATTGTTGTAGTACTCTTCTTCTGGCTTTCCTATCGTTTCGTGATAAAGCCGCTCTCGGGAGTTTTTACTACGCGTACGCTACCCGGCATAGTGGAATCCTACCGCGGATTTCTTGAATGGATGCTGCGCAGAAACTACAGGGCCCGGGCGGCGATGCTGCGAAATACATTCGCCCTCGGGATGCTCACCGTTGGAGCGATGCTGGCTCTGTTGGGAGGAATCACGTTCTTGTTTTCGCCCATAGGCGCGGAAATGGCTATGCTTGGAGGGCTTGTGGCCGGCATAGGACTGATAGGCATTGTCATTCACTTTTTTGAAATCATGATTCGGGGCGGTAAAGTCTCCGTCTATGGCGGTCTGATACTGGCTGCCCTTATAGCTGTGATTCTGATGCTGGTTTCGATAGGCACACCCGTGGCGGTGCATACATGGCTTATTCTGCTTTCCCTTCCGGCTGTAATTTTAGTACTGGGCATGTTCGGGATACTTACGGGAGCCCGAACCGACCGGCCGCTTATTGTTACCGACAACCGCTCCCTTTTGCTGAACGCGGTACTTGGACTGATGATCAGTATTTTTGCCCTCTTCTCATTTGCACCCACGGGGGTGGAGTTCTTCCCCGAAACCGATCCCAACCGGATTATTATTGAACTGGAAGGACCGATAGGGATGAACGTTTTCGCCAGTAACGAAGTGGCTTCCGAAGTGCAGCAACGCCTCTATAGTTTAATTGATGAAGACGAAAAAGTGAAAGCCAACATCGAGAATATTCAGATTAATGTAGGCGTAGCGGGAGACCCGTTTTTTGGAGGCGGAAATCAGAGTCCCGAGCTCTCGCGCCTCACCGTTAACCTGGTGGAATACGGTGACAGGGCCGAACCATCGGCGGCTACGCTTACTAAAATCCGTGGTGTGGTCCGGGATATTCCCGATATGATTGTAAAGGTGGAAGGAGAAGAAGTGGGTCCGCCAACAGGGCCACCGGTAAATATTGAAGTATCCGGTGAAGACTTTGATGAAATCGTGCGCATCACCCGTGAAATCACCCAAAAACTGAACGAAGCGGCCGGAACGGGAGCGATTCCCGGTCTGGTGGATATCCGCAATAACGTGAGCGGGGGATCGCCGGAATACCGGATTCTTGTCGATTACGAACGGGCTAACCGCTTCGGCCTCACCCTTAGGGATATTGCTCAGACCGTACGAATCGCAAACAACGGCCTGGATGCCAGTAAATGGCGCGACGGCGACGATGAGTACGATATCGTGGTTCGTCTGCGTGAGGAAGACCGGCAGAATCTGGAAAGCCTGCGCGATTTGAATATCGGTTCCCCTTCAGGTCCGGTTCCGTTAGTGGCGGTTGCAAGTTTTGAAGAAGGTGCCGGTCTGGGAACTATCACCCGCCTGAATCTGAGGCGAACGGCCACAATTGAAGGCTATGCCCAGCCAGGTTTTCCGGGACCGGAAGTGTTGAGCAAAGTGCAGGAAATGCTCGGCGATTATGTAAATGATCTCCCGCCCGGCTATGAGGTGAAATACACCGGAGAGCAGGAAGATCAGGAAGAGGCCTTCGGGTTTCTCACCACGGCCCTGCTTGTCGGTTTCGCACTCATTTTTCTGGTCATGCTCGCCAAGTTCAACAATGTGAAATCCCCGCTGATTATAATGACGGCGGTAGGCCTGAGTTTGATCGGGGTAATTCTGGGCCTCGTTCTTACGCGTACGGCTTTCGGGCTGATGACCTTTATCGGGGTTATTTCGCTGGCAGGCATTGTATGTGTGAACAACGTGGTGCTGCTGGACTACGTGAAACAGCTCACAGAAAAAGGGATGAAGAAAAAAGACGCGATAGTGGAAGCCGGAGCCATTCGTTTCCGCCCGGTAATTCTAACGGCTCTCACCACTATTTTGGGTCTGGTTCCACTCACGTTCGGTATTAATATAGATTTCGTGGGGCTTTTCACCACGCTCGACCCGAATCTGCAGTTCGGCTCGGAAAGCACGGCCTTCTGGGGTCCGATGGGAATTGCGATTATCAGCGGACTAACCTTCGCCACATTTCTGACGCTGGTGGTAGTGCCTGTGCTCTATTCAGTATTTGATTCGGTCGGAAACAGGCTTTCCAGGAAGGTGTATAAAGATGATGAGCCGCTGACGGTTACCGAATAAACAGAATCTCTGAGAAGAGAAAAGGTAAAGAATCCCACTATCAAAGCTAAGGGGCACCCGGGGAACCGGCTGCCCCTTTTAAATGTTAAACAGCGGGGAGGAAAAGACCGGTAAACGTTTCCGGCCCAATCCTGAATCGCTAAACATTATCTGAATTACGGCGACAATGGTGAGGACAGGGGGGAGCTTTATACTTTACATGCGTTTTATACTCAGGTAAGCTCCATCATCACCTTTTAATCCGGTTCCTATGAGTGATAAAGAGCAAAAACTACAAAAAGCCAGGGCGTTTCTTAAAGGCGAAGCCGATGTGCTCAGCGAAGAGCCCCTTGATGTTACCTTCTGGTTTTACTGTGATGAAGAAGGAGATGCGTATGCTCTGGCTTCTGAGCTTCAAAAGATGGGCCACAAAATTCAAAAGTGTGAACAGGTCCGTCCGGTCGACTGGCTTTTGATTTCCGAAACGTATATGCCGGTCGGGAAAGAGCGCCTGCTGCATCTCATGGACCGTTTCGAGGAAATGGCGGAGACGCATCAGGCGCGTTTCGACGGATGGGAAACAGCGCTGGACTACGATCCCTGATTTAAAAAGAAGATCGGTTTTTTTATTCCAGGCTCAGCTCCCGCAGCGCACCTGCCAGAACTTTCACGCCGTTCTCCATCTGTTCGGGAGAAGCATACTCTTCAGGCCGGTGGCTGTAGCCTTTGTAACACGGCACGAACAGGAGCACAGAC